>DAOLVF010000075.1:4882-10136 GCA_035420565.1 Spirochaetota bacterium
TCCATAACGCTCTGAAATCACGCTTTTTAAGCCTTCGTCCCTCGTACGAATTTTGCAATTTTTTCCTTCGTGCATCTTTTGCAGTTCTGTGAAGGTTCTTGCGTGCACCATAGAAACCTTTTACGTCCTTTAATATCTTTTCACGTCTTTTATGATGAACTTTACCTGTTGTTGCTCGTGGCATAACTATTACCTCTCATGTTTCATTAAGAATATGGCAGCAATCGTGCAAACCGCTTCATGTCAGCATCACTGACACACACAGCTTTTCGTAATGCACGCTTGCGCTTTGGTGATTTTGATTCTAAAAGATGGCTTTTCCAACCTTTTGCTCGTTTTACCTTTCCAGTAGCTGTCACCTTAAATCTTTTCTTTGCCCCACTATTAGTTTTTAGTTTAGGCATCATATACCTCTCTTCACTTATTGATTATTTTGCTCCTGAACCCGCTTTTTTTGTGCAGCCGTCATGGGAGCCATTATCATGGTTATATTTCGACCCTCTTTTGAAGGATTAGTTTCAACAGCAGCGACATCTTCCAACGCCTGTTTCACTTCCTCTAACACCTTAAAACCTAAATCACTATGCACCATCTCACGCCCTCTGAACATGACAGTAAATTTTACTTTATTGCCTTCTTCAATGAACTCGCGTGCGTGGCGCACTTTGTGCTGAAAATCATGCAAATCGATAGAAGGCCTTAGTTTAATCTCTTTTACCTGAATAACCTTCTGTTTTTTCTTGGCTTCTTTAGCTTTTTTGATTTGCTCAAACTTGAATTTGCTATAATCAACAATCTTCACAACCGGCGGGTCCTGATCAGGGGATATTTCTACAAGATCTAATCCCATCCCCATTGCTTTTTGCAATGCTTCATTTACCGGAATAACCTGTGGACCACCTTCTTCGCCAACTAAACGAACCATGGAGGCTCGTATCTCCTCATTTACCCTGAAACGTTTACTATCAATACGGTTTATATTCTCCTCCTTACCAATACAATAAAATTATACACCATATACAAAATTACTTTAAAAAATATAGCAACAAAAAAATCTTCCACATCATATCACTGATATATATTAATCAACAATAATTCCATAACAAACATAAAAAAAGTATTATATGCCTCAATTGCAATAGTGTCAGGTAAAAATATCATAATTACTGTTTATCAACAGACAATTGCTGTAAAACCTTTACAAAAGCATCTATCGACATGGATTCAGCCTTCTGCTCGCCCCGTTTCCGTACTGCTATTGCATTTCCCTGCATCTCCCTGTCACCAATGACCCCTATAAACGGTACCTTTTTTTCTATTGCATCGCGTATCTTATATTTAATCGTTTCATCGCGCACATCTGTTATAGCCCTGATGCCCTGCAACCGCATCATTGAACAAAGGTTATTGGTATATTCTGCCTGTTCCTTTCCAACATTTACAAGGATTATCTGTACGGGTGACAACCACACAGGGAAACGCCCTGCATAATGTTCGGTTAAAATACCAATAAACCGCTCAATTGACCCAAGCAAAGCCCTGTGTATCATATAGGGCCGGTGCTTCTGACCATCACTTCCAATATAATACATATCAAACCGTTCGGGCATATTAAAATCAAACTGAATGGTGGTCATCTGCCATTCCCTGCCAATTGCATCCTTTACCTTTAAATCAATTTTGGGACCATAAAATGCACCGCCACCTTCGTCAACTTCAACAGCTAAATCTTCAGCCTTCACTGCTTTCAGCAATGATTCCTGTGCATCCTTCCATCGTGATTCATCCCCTACTGCTTTTTCCGGCCTGGTAGCCAGATATGCCTTTATGTCTGAAAATCCCAACACCTTCCACATATACAGTGAAAAACGCAAAACCTCCCTCACCTCATCTTCCATTTGCTCAGGAGTACAGAATATATGTGCATCATCCTGTGTAAACCCACGCACCCGCAACAACCCATGCAATACACCGGATTTTTCATAGCGGTATACGGTCCCAAGCTCGGCCCATCGTAGCGGCAAATCACGGTACGAATGCAAGCTTGTTTCATATATCTTTATATGGAATGGGCAATTCATTGGTTTTATATAGTAATCATTGCCATCAATATCCATTGGCGAATACATATTTTCTTTATAAAAGTCCAGATGCCCTGATGTTTCCCATAGTGTGGCACGCCCTATATGCGGAGTATACAAAATTTCGTATCCATGTTTAAAGTGCTCATCACGCCACCATTGCTCCAGCGTTGCTCTAAGCCTTCCGCCATTGGGATGCCAGTATATCAAACCGCCGCCAGCATCTTCGTGAATGCTGAACAGGTCTAAATCCCTGCCTAAACTACGATGATCCCGTTTTTTTACCTCTTCTAAAAAATCAAGATGTTCTTTCAGCATTCTTTCATCCGGGAACGCAATGCCATAAATACGCTGAAGCATTGCATTTTTTTCGTCACCGCGCCAGTACGCGCCGGCAATACTCAAAAGCTTAAATGCTTTGATATATCCGGTACCGGGTACATGTGGTCCACGGCATAAATCAACAAAATCCCCCTGTTCATACAACGACACAATGTTGTCCGATAGTTCCTGTAGCAGCTCAACTTTATATAGTTCACCTGACGCCTTAAACAGTTCTATTGCCTCCTGCCGGGATAATTCCTTTCGTATAATCGGGATATTCTCATTGACTATGGAGTGCATCATTGCTTCAATCTTCTCTAAATCCTCATGAGAAAAACCACCGGGTTTATCAAAATCGTAATAGAAACCATTGTCAATAGCCGGACCAATCGATACCTTCACCTGGGGATATAGCCTCTTTACCGCCTGTGCCATAAGGTGCGATGCAGAATGCCAGAAAACTTTACGCCCTTCAGGACTATCAAATGATATAAGCTCTACGGTTGCATCATTGGTAACTGGTGAGCGCAAATCTTTTAAAAGCCCATTGATACGTGCCGCAACCGGTTTTGCTTTGCTGTTTAATTGTGGAAGCACATCAAGCAGTGTCTTCCCATCCGGCACCTCAACTGTCTTCCCGTTGTCTAATTGCAAAGTTGCCATTATTTTTGCCAATCCTAAAATAAATTGGGCGATACTGGAGTTGAACCAGTGACCTCCTGCATGTCGAGCAGGCACTCTAACCAGGCTGAGCTAATCGCCCATAACTATCGCCAAAAAAAACTATAAATGAATCTTTAGTTAAGAAAGTGCTAATAAGCTGTCAAGACTTTTTCACATATTCCCGCTGTAAAGTCAATATAGCACATAGACCAAAAACAACACACCAAATATTGATAAAAGCGTTTAACACGCCATCCATAACCGTGATGGTGTACATGCCATTTTGATAGTTGAAAGCCATGTCAAGTAACCCCAAAAAGATAAGCCCGCCACAGGCCGGCAACAGTATAATCTTCATTGCATGTCGTTGTAAGGCATATATGCCGCCAATTATCAATGCCAGCGACAATATGGTATCCGGTAATGGGAATGCATATTCATATGAAAAATAACATGCAGGCGGAATATTCGGTGCCAGCCCAACAGTAAAAAAAGCAATCCAGAATAACAGGATACCAACACCCGTCACAATAGATAAAACACCAGCAGTTTTCAATGACATATCGTTCCTCCTTTTATTATGGTTTATTATTGTACTATTTTTTTGTCTTCTTTTTTTTCTTTTGAATGCCCGTTATCTTGCTGTTCATAATCAGCTCAACAAGCCAGGGCGCATATCGTTTTACAAACCATGTCAACTTGCTGTCAAAATTTGCCAGGATAATAAACTTTTTTTTCTTCATTCCCTGCACCAGTGCAGCCGCAACCTCATCCGGTGTTAACAATTTAGCTGATTTGGATATCTCTTTTGTTTCATCCGGTTTTGTTTTGTTTTCAACAGCAAAACCAGGGGTATCCGTATCAGGGGGGCATAGCACCGATACCGTGATGTTATACCGTTTAAGCTCGCTTCTTAGCGCCTCTGAAAATCCTATGATGGCAAATTTTGAGGCGCTGTAATCGGTATATCCAAAAACTCCTACAAGCCCTGCCACTGATGATGTGTTAACAATGTACCCTCCATTTGCCTTCATGTGTGGAACCAAAAACCAGCAGGTATTCCACACACCAAACATATTAATCTTCATGGTCTCTTCAAATTGCTTGATGGAGATATCCTCAAAATATCGTGGATATGCCCTGCCTGCACAGTTGATAAGGATATCACACCCATCAAACTGACGCAAAGCCTGGGTAAAAGTCTTTTTAACCTGCGTATAATCTGAAACATCACACTGGTACCATGCAAAACGCTGTCCATGGCGTCTTTTTACCTGTTCGATAGTTATCAATGATTCAGCCAGTCGCATCTTATTACGGGCAAATATGGCAATATTGGCACCCTCCTGCGACAACGCCTTTGCCACCGCCAACCCTATCCCGCTTGACCCACCGGTAATAAACACTGTTTTTCCAGAAAAATTTTCCATAATTAACCTCACCATGCAATTACATTATTTTGTTTTTAATGACACACTATCAAGGGTTTTCAACCAATCCATTGTTCGTGCAAAGCCTTCCTGAAATGAAACTTTTGGCTTCCACCCCAGTTCTCGTTTTGCCTTATCAATGCTAAATTGTAAGCGAGAACCCAAATTTTTTACTGTGTAGGTCGTCAAAAGAGGCCTCTTTTCAATGTTCAATGTTTTCCATAAAAATTCCATAACTACAGCAGCAGCGTACGCCACCCAGTACGGGATATGGGTGGTTACCGGTTTTACCCCTAATGTATTAGCAATCCCCTCGCAAAATTTTTGCAAGGTTACAAACTCCCCATCATGAACCAGATACCCATTGCCTATAGCCCGCTTATCAACAGCAATAAGCAACAGTAGATCAACCAGATTGTGTACATAGGTTGGCCACACAATAACATCCTTACGCCAGAAAATAAGTTCGCGTTTAACAATAGCATCTGCCAGAAGAGGCACAAATGTCTGATCGCCCTCACCATATACCCAGCATGGATAAACCATAGTTACCGGGAGCTTTTTTTCTCGGTGGTATCGCCACGTTATCTCTTCTGCCTTAATTTTATAATCTGGATACGGTTCGCCCCAAGGTTCTAACGGAAACGATTCATCCATCACAACATCCTCACGCAACCCAAACACATCATTGGTGGAGATATCAACAAGCCTTTTTACCTTAGCCCACACTGAAGCCTCACACACATTTTTTGTACC
>DAOLVF010000076.1:0-10030 GCA_035420565.1 Spirochaetota bacterium
CACATATTTTTCCATCTCTTTTAGCAGCTTTTTCATGCAAGGCAACAGTATTGCGGGGCCAGATACGAGAGTTCAATAGTTCCGAAGACATACGAATTGAAAGTAGAGATGCAATAAATAGCATAAAAAATATGGCAAAATTGAATAGTGAGATAGGAGTTATTGTAGGCCCTCATGGCGAACAGGTAACAATTATTGATGAAGAGGGAACAATCTTGCAGTGGGATGATATTTATACATTATTGGGACTATTATTTATTAAACACAGACACATTCAAAAACTATTCATGCCGGTTATATCATCTTCGCGTCTGGAGCACATTGCAAAAGATAGTGGTGTACAAATAGAACGAATAGCTAAGACACTATCAAATGATGAATTTATTAACATTTTTTCACGAGATGCAGATACGGTTTACCCGTACATGATATATGAATATGATCCTATGATAACATTTTTATTAATTTTAGAACTGGCAGCATTAGAAGGTAAAAAATTATCTGAGATAAGGAAAGGATTGCCCTGTACTAATATGTACCATACTGTGTTACCATGCCCGGTTGATGCTAAAGCAATAATTATGCGTGAGATTACAGCAACTTCTAATGGTCATATTGAACTGGTAGACGGTATAAGGATAGTGTATGATGAAGGATGGATTTTAATCTTACCCGATCCAATCCAGCCTGCTGTACATATATACTGTGAGGCGTTGACAGATGAGGCGCGGGATAAAATAGTTGAAGAATACAGTGTTAAAATAAAAAAGTTAACCGCAAAATATACGTGAGGCATATGAATATGAAAAAGACACCACATGTTAATGAAGAAAGACTGATTAAAACTTTTATTGACCTTGTCAAAATTTCTTCTCCGTCATGGGAGGAAAAAGGTGTTATTGATTATATTGTTAATTTCAGTAAATCAGCTGGTGTTGAATGCATAACCTATCCCTGTAATAATTCGTATAATGTGTGGATAAAGATTCCGGGTGACAATAGTTATGTTCCCATCCTTTTTTCATGCCATATGGATACCGTTACCCCCTGTGAAAATATACAACCTTTAATAAAACAAAATAAAATTACTTCAGATGGGAATACAATTTTAGGTGCCGATGATAAATCGGCTGTTGCAGGATTTTTGGAAGCAATACTATGTATTAAAGAAAATACACTACCCCATGGGAATATTGAATTTTTATTCTCATGTGCTGAAGAAACCGGATTATATGGAATAAAAGGTTTTGATCTAAAACAGGTGCAGGCAAAATATGCATTTGTTTTTGACAGTGATGGACCGGTAGGGGGGGTGGTTATTGCAGCACCATTTCACATCAGTATGAAGATACATGTTAAAGGGAAAGCTGCTCATGCAGGGATGGAACCGGAAAAGGGTATCAGCGCAATACGGGTAATATCAGAAATAATCACTAACATCCCCCATGGAAGAATTGATGATGAAACTACCGTCAATGTTGGAACTATAAAAGGTGGGCGAGCAACCAACATTGTTGCAGAAGAAGCTGAATGTACTCTTGAGACTCGTTCACGTAAAAAAAATAAGGTATTGACCATAAAAAAAGAAATTACTTCTATTGCTAAAACAATTGCACTACGATATAAAGCAAAGATTACGGTCACAAGTAATATGGATTATGAGGGATATAGTATAAACGAAAATGACAGTATTGTTTCCATAGCTATGAAGGCATTACAAAGCATCGGGAAAAAGCCACTTTTAGCTGTTTCAGGGGGAGGTAGTGATACCAATATATTAAATGCACGTGGCATAAAAGCAGTAAACCTTTCTTCTGGCATGCGGCAGGTGCATACTACAAAAGAATATATCGCCATGCAGGATTTGTTTGATGTTCCTTCATTGGTACTGTCTATAATTCAGGCTGCTAAAAAATGATGATCTATTTGCCACAGCCTAATTTTACAATAAAATAAGCACCACATATCACCGTTAGAGGGAGTGTTAAAAAGTATGTAAAAAGTTCTGACATCTTAACTACCGATGGATGTAAAACTTTTTTTCCAAAATATGAATAATGGAAATGCTGGGGATCCTGAGCACGTTTATAAATATTTGAAGCAATTTTTGCTTTAACGGAAAGCATTATTAAAAAAACAACACCTGATTCGATAAAAAGAATACGTTCCAGGTTAATTTCTTTAAGTTCCTGTGGAAAAATTAAGATAAAAACAGACAGGAACAGTGCTAAAAATATATTTGTTATGGACGTAAAAAGAAAGCCCTTGAAATCCTTATCCTGCTTCTTTGTAATATAACTTATGATATAATATACATGAATTACAAATGATATTTGAAGGATGATGACAAACGTTAAAACAATCATAAATTAGCGGCTCTTCTGTGATATTTTTGTATTATAATATATTTACTGTATAAGTCAAGAAAATCATTATTATAACTGATAGATTTACTTGTATTTTTTCAAAGAATCATGTACAATAACTATCGCCAAAAATATAATGGAAATTACTTGTATGAACCAGCAGCATACTTATAACCTTTATGAGATTTTTTTAAACAAAAGTTCACAATATCCTGATGACATTTTTATTGTGTATAATGATGAAATGATCAAATACAGTGATGCTTTTTTGAACGTTAGCAAGATTGCCTATGCCCTCCGCAAGGCAGGAGTTGCCAATAGCTCAAATGTTATCATGCAGATAGGAAATACACCATATTTTATCTATTGTTTTTTCGCAATTTTGCAATGTAATGCGATGCCTGTTTTAGTAAATCCAATGGCGCGCCAATATGAGCTTAAGTATTACCATGACATCACTACGCCTGCATGTATCATTACCCGGAGTTTCATTGCGGATAGGTTAACACAGCAAGGTCTTGTATCCAGGGGATGTGAAATGATCGTCATTGACGATAGTAGTAGCTTTACTTCAATAAAAGCAATACTTGATGCTGATGATTATAACATGGATTATGTTCCAGAAGAAAAAAATGGTGCTGCAATAATTTTTACTGCTGCCATGGATGGGAAAGCATTAGGGGCTGTGTTAACTCATACCGGGATATATCACAGTGCAGAAAGTGTTGCGTGGATGCTTCCTCACTATGCCTCAATGATGATAGCAGCGCTACCATTGTTTCATGCTTTTGGACTTACTACCTCACTCATAATACCGCTGATATCAAAGACTGAAATATGTCTTGTTGACAGGTTTTCACCTAAAAAATTATTTAAATTATTGTTGAACAGGAAAGTGCGTTATTTTGTAGGTGTGCCTGCTATGTATAGTATTATGAAAGCGCTTTTTGAACGTGATGTAGACTTTTCAAATATCAGCTTATGGGTAAGTGGTGGAGATTATCTTTCACGAGAGCTTCAGGAGTGGTATGCTGAAAAAGGCTTTGTTATACGGCAGGGCTATGGATTGACTGAAGCCTCACCAATTGTTAGCTGGAATATGCCTCATATTGAAAATAAAATATGCTCAATTGGGAAACCCATGCCCTATAATGAAGTCAGGATAGTCAATGAAGAAGGAGTTATGCAACCACCACGTAATAATGGCGAAATCATTGTTAAGGGGATTAATGTTATCAACCATTATTATAACAACAACCAGATGACACAAAAATATATCAAAAATGGGTGGCTCCATACCGGAGATGTAGGGTATTATGATAATGATGGTTATTTATTTATAACGGGCAGAAAAAAGGATATGATACTGAAAAATGGTTATAATGTATATCCAAAAGAGGTTGAACGTATATTGCAGTATCATCCGTGTATAGAAAGTGTCCGAGTGACAGGACATGTTACGTTTACCGGTGACAGCACCATCGAAATGCTTGTTGCAGAGATAGTGTGTAAAGGTGTAAAAAAACTTTCGGTTGATGAGATCAAAGCATGGTGTATTGATAACATTTCGTTGTATAAAATTCCTGATACCATAATTATTAGATAAATTATACTATAGATATGCTTAACAATGCTTTGCAGCCTTTTCATAAACAATAGCATCATGATGCTGTATTTTTATTCCCAGCTACTGACTGAAAGCCTGTCATTGGCATCTCTATTGAAACTAAAGACACTGGAAAATAAAAACATTTATATTTATATAGGAAGTTCAACGTAATAAACAGTTTATGCGAGTTGGTTTTATTACGTGATTCAAAAAATAAAAAAAAGAGGTAATCGGGCGATTACCTCTAGCTCTACAAAAGCATAGCGGAATACTTTGGAAGGAAATTGTTGTGTACCAGGATTTTCCCAGCTCACTCTTATATATAAGCAAACCATATGCCAGCGTCAAGTAAAAAACGGATTTTTTTATAAAAAAGAATGAAAAAAATTAATTTATCCAAAATTATTGTCATTTTCATAAAAAATGTAAGTATAATAGGTACATTTCTGAAGAGTGCCTATCGATATTTTTGGCAAAATCATCATCGATGGAGTTTATTCGGTGAAAAGAGTGGTTCATCGGTATAGAAAGTGTCCTCAAAATAGGACATATGTTGCTTAAACCGTACAATTGGACTAAAAATTTCACTATAGTGATATTAATTGCAGAAAGATGAAAATGAAATAGTGAATACATAGTAAAAAAAATTGCTTGACTTTATAGTTTTAGTGCTATTTCATTCTGTTATGAACAATAATGACAAACGGAGTTTATTCTATGCAGCATAGGGTACTACAAAAGGGTGATTTGCTTGATAAAGAAGGAAAGCTCATTGAAAAAGGATATGCAACATCGCTGATACGGCGATATAATCCGGAAGCTATTTCGCTATATCCATTACCTTTTCTCAACAAAATGCGAATTAAAGAATGGGACTATTATGGTATAACCACACAAGATTATTTTGTATCTGCTACAATTTCAAATATTGGATATGCAGGATTGCTGTTTATTTATTATATTGACTTTAAAACAAAGGATTACATAGAAGATACGCTTATCACCCCGTTTGGCAAAGGTTTTACATTAGGTAAAACCAGTGATGATGATAGCATGTTTAAAAAGGGGGATATTGTTTTTAAATGTAGTAAAAAAAATAAAGAAAGAGAGATTTTTATAAATTGGCCGGGTTTTGGGAAGGGGAAGGGTTTTAAAGCGCACTTGATTTTGCAACAACCACCGGGTGATTCTATTGTCATGATGACACCAATTGGTAATAACCGATTCTATTATAATCAAAAGATAAACTGCATGCCTGCAGAGGGAGCATTTATCCTGAATGGTAAAGAATATGGTTTTACATTTAATAAAGCACTGGCAACACTGGATTGGGGGAGAGGAGTATGGGAATATAAAAGCTACTGGAATTGGGCAAGCAGTTCATGGTTCTTGCCAGATGGAACACGGTTTGGGCTTAATTTAGGGCTTGGTTTTGGTGATCTTTCCTATGCTACAGAAAATTGTTTTTTTATTGATGGGAAGATACATAAGCTTGATAAGGTTACCTTCAACTACGATAATACCAATTTTATGAAACCATGGTATTTTGGGTCTAATGATGGAAGGTTAGGGCTTACTTTTACGCCGTTTTTTGAAAGGGTAGCAAGATCAAATCTTCTGGTAATTACCAGTGAGGTGCACCAGCTCTTTGGGCATTATCATGGGTTTGTTATCGGTGATAATGGAAAAAAAATTAATATTGCACATTGCATTGGCTGGGCTGAAGAGCATCATGCACGCTGGTAAGGGAGTATAGCCATGTCAGGATATTTTACTTGTCATTTACCTTCATTTTCATTAATGCATGTTCATTGGTCAATAGATAGCCCTAATTGGGAGAAAATTGTATCAGGGGCAGTGACAGATATTTATGGTGACCCGGTTCTATTTATCAAGGTTATGAAATTACATGGAAATGAGTGGATACAGGACCAGCAGGTTGATGTCTTTGGGAAGAATAATCACTGGGTTATATCCTTAGGTACTCATTTACATGGCAATACAATAAAAGTATTGCTTGCTACAATAATTGAAGAAGGCCAGGAAATGATTATTTTTGAATCTGATCCTATAGCATTACCAGCTTCACCTGAGCAGTTACAGGAAACTATTCCGTCCTATACAAAAGATATACGGGATATAAATAATATTCATGATTCATGTGACGATAAACGCATATCGTCATGAGTTTGGAACATCCTGATAAAATAAAAATCTGTATTATATTACATGCCCACCTTCCTTTTGTGTGCGATAGCTCTCGCGACCTTCCGCTTGAAGAGATCTGGTTGTATCAGAATATAGCTGAGTGTTATATACCACTTGTTATGATGTGTAATTCTCTTCTAAAAAAAAATATACAACCATCGATTGCACTGTCGCTCAGTCCCACACTGATAACGATGTTGCAGCAGGACTATTATAAATACCGGTTTAAACAATGGTGTTTACAGCTTTGTGAGTTTTCGGATATATTAAAAAAGCACAATCGTAAAGCAGTAAAGGCATTACATTTTTATGATGCCTTTATAACTGATAGATTGCATTATATTGAAAACACTGATGTGCTGGATGATTTACACTATCTTGCCGATACCAATGCTGTTGAACTATTAACAACTGCGGCTACTCACCCCTTTATGCCACTGGTGCGACATGTTCCGTATATGATGCGTTTGCAGATAAAACTGGGAATTGATACCTTTTATAGCAGATTTGGTTATAAACCAGATGGCTTCTGGTTGCCCGAGCTGGGCTATTGTTACGGCATGGATAGCTATTTGAAGGATGAAAACATTGCTTATACCATTGTTAATGATAAAAGCATTTTGCTGAGCAATGCTGTTCCAGCGTGTGGGAATTTTTCCCCATCAATGACAAAAAGCGGATTGATGGTACTGCCACGTGATTCTGTTCTTTCAATGAAGATATGGTCAGGGCAGGGATACCCTGGCAATCCATACTACCGGGAATTTCATAGGGATGCACTCTATGAATTACAAGAGCTATCGCCCACACCTGATAATACCCTTTTAGGGCTTAAGATTTATGCAGTTAGCGGAAGTGATGATAAGGAATATTATAATCCAGACTGTATTCCTGAGATAGTAAGTAAACAGGTAGATGATTTTATTGATGCAATCTATAAGCGGTCAGAGCAGGTTGCAAACATTACCCACAAATCCCCTGTTTTTATTCTTCCATTTGATGCCGAGCTTTTTGGACACTGGTGGTTTGAAGGGCCACTTTTTCTGGAATTGCTCATAGAGAAGATTACACAATTACATGGTGTAGAGCTGATTATGCCTTCTGATTTGTTGGGCAGTGAATGTGCGACAGTTGATTTAGTTGAGTCATCGTGGGGGAAACAGGCAGACTTTTCAACATGGTACAATCCGCTGGTGCGCAGGAATGCTGCCATGCTTGATGAGATGATCTATGAATTTTTACAATATGTGAACGTGAAAAATGAGATGCTGTATCAATGTGCCCGTGAGATTTTACTGGCTATGTCATCTGACTGGTTGTTTATGATATCAACAGGCAGCTACACTGATTATGCTGGCAGGCGATTTTCTGAACATAGCGATGCTGCGCGAACACTGCTTACGATGCTAAAAAATCATGAAAGTAATGAAACATTGATTCATGAACGGTATAAAAAGTATCCAATATTCCCCTCTATTGACAGAGTACTTACCCGGATTGAGTTGTGAAAAAATTTTTAACGGTGTGATAGTAATATTCAAATGGCGGCTGTGAGGGGGGTAAATTTTTTATAATGAGCTTTCGTGCCCATCTGCGCTCGGTCTGCTCGCATAGATCTTTGATGGTTCTTCCGGAAAGTGTATTGCTTATATGCGCTAACTTCATAAGCTCTTCAGGGTTAAGATGCTGTGCATAGTTTCCAAAAATGCTTGCGCGCTCATTTTCGCCGGGAAGGGGAAAGTGAATGCTCTGATCAAATCGGTTTATAAGCGCATGATCTAAATCCTGTTTTCGATTTGTTGCACCAATAACCATAGTATTGGCGATAGCTCCTATACCATCAAGACGCCGTAAAAGCACCGATAAAATGCGACGGGTTGCTTCATACATGTTCTGGTCACGAGAGCCTGCCAGTGAATCAATCTCGTCAATGAAAAGGATTGATCCTCCCATATCTTCGCTTGCATCAAATATCTCGGCTAAATTTTGCGATGACTGTCCGTACCATTTTGACATTATTGATTCAACTGGAACATAGATGAGAGGCACCTGTACTTCTCTGGCAATGATACGTGCTATGGTGGTTTTGCCAACACCGGGAGGCCCTTCAAAAAGTATTGCTTTTGGTTTATTGTATTCAAATGTTTTGCGTGTCAACCGGGCAATGTTGTCGTATACTGAAGGATTTTTTAAAGGGAGTATTATTGATTCACGTATGATACGTTTTACCTCTTCATATCCTGCAATGTAATTCCAGTCAATACCTTCTGTACCGGTATATACGGATGCACCCCGTCGTATGAGCCGTGTTACCGGATTTTCTTTCATTGACGAATATGCTTTTTGCATAAGTGCAATGATGCAGTTAATCTCTTCCTGCGATAGATTGCCTTTTTTTGTACATTCTATCTTAAAATTTGTCATAAGCCCTGAGAATTCAATCTTACAGTTGTCAAAGATGTTTTCGGTTTTAAATATATTCTTATTTAATGCCTGCACAGCATAGTACCCTTCAGAAAAAGAGTGGATGCGTATATGTTCAATATGATCTTTGATAACACCCAGGCTTTGTATTATGAGTGCAGGCGATAGCTCCGGAACAGGTATACTGATGCGCGTACATCCTTTTTCAAAACCAATATATGGCTCAATTGCAGTGTTGCATTTAACCGACACATCCTCAGTGGCTTTGTTTATCTGCATCTGCATCTGGTCAAATGGGATGGTATCTGTTTCATTGTTCATGGTTATGGTTGCCATATATACCAGTAAATAAAACTTCAAAAATTATGCAAGCGCTCCCCCATCTATAACAATAGTAGCCCCTGTTGTATAACTTGCTGCGTCGGATACAAGATATACTACCGCTCCCACCATCTCATCAGGGTTAGCTACTCGCTTCATTGGTATTGTCGGCAGAATGAGTTTTAAAATTTCTTCATTTTGTGTCATAACTGAAGAAAATTTTGTATCGGTTAAACCCGGTAAGATTGCATTGACGCGCACATTAAAAGGTGCCAGTTCTTTAGCAAACGATTTTGTCATGGCAATAACACCTGCCTTTGTCATAGAATAAATCCCCTGAAATGGTGCAGGACGAATACCATTGATTGAAGCAACATTGACAATGGAGCCCCCCTTATTTTTTATCATCAGATTTGCAGCATACTGGCTCATGAAAAAGTACCCTTTAAAGTTAACATCAATGGTCTTATCCCATGCATCAGCCGTTGCATGTAATACATCGCCAAAATATGGATTGGTTGCTGCATTGTTAACCAGTATATCCAATCTACCATAGCGTTCTTCAACAGCTTTAAAAAGATTCTGTATATCATCAAGCTTCCCGATGTGACAGGCTATGGCATGTGCCTTACCGCCTTCTAATTCAATTTCATCTTTTACCTTATTTAAATCTTCTATTTTTCTGCTGGTACAAAAAACTGTTGCACCATGCGCTGCTAAACCTTTTGCTATTGACTGTCCAATACCACGGCTTGCTCCGGTAACAATAGCTATTTTGCCATCTAAATCAAAATTGATCTTCATATACTATCGCCTCCATTTTTAAAAATCATTATTATCATCCGTAAAATGGTACAAATGTTCGTCAAGAATTTTAGGTAAAATAATAACAATAGTATAATGATGGTACAACCATCATTTTTATAATGGTACATAAAGGAACCTCCAATAATTAAATTGTTTAAGATTACAATGCGGGCACAAGCATTGGAAAAATGTTTATTTGTATTGTTAAAAATAAAAAACCTGATATCCAGTTGTTTGT
This sequence comes from Spirochaetota bacterium, assembly GCA_035420565.1. GTDB lineage: Bacteria > Spirochaetota > UBA4802 > UBA4802 > UB4802 > UBA4802. The sequence goes on from DAOLVF010000076.1 coordinate 9,974, forward strand.
ATAATAATTGAGACCTCTGAACAAATCTTTAAAAAAATGCTTGCAATAGAAAAATAA
>DAOLVF010000077.1:0-9865 GCA_035420565.1 Spirochaetota bacterium
GTGATATTTTGTTAGTTGAAGACATTGCCGATCAGGGATTTACATTATCATGGCTTAAAAATTATCTTTTATATGAGCGCAATGCCCGTTCACTAAAGATATGCAGCTTGCTGTATAAACGTCTGGATAATCCTACCCAGGAAGTTCAGACTATCCGCAAGCAATTGGGAATTGATTATATTGGATTTACCGTCCCCGATGTATGGGTAGCTGGCTATGGCATTGACGCCGCATATCAATACCGTCATCTGCCATTCATAGTGTGGATCAATGAAACCTGCTTTCAATCATAGGTGAGGTGGCTTAAGGACAAAACAAATGATTTGATGGGTACAAAAATAATTATATTGACTTTTTATAGTATACTATATCTATATTGTTAAGTCTGTAATTTGATAATTATTGTTAAATGAAAAAAGATAAAAAAAATATACCAGCATTATACCGGCAAAAATTTATTCTTGCATTATTGAAGGCCTTTGGCGGATCTTTAAAAAAATCTGATTTTCAGAGATATCTTTTTTTATATAACAATGAAATGTCGCATAACCCTTTGTATTATTTTATACCTTATGAATATGGGCCTTTTTCTTACCAGGTATATGCTGACTTGAATAATCTTGAACGAATAAACATTATAACTAATGAAAACATAATAATATTGAAAAATGATTATAATTACTTTGATTCATTAAAACCAGATGATCGACATAATCTTATAAAATTATATAATAAATACAAAAAAATCAAAGGAGAGGATTTGCTGTCTTATATATATAATACATTTCCCTATTATGCAATAAAAAATAAAATAAAAAACAATGTGACAATTGACAGCAACGTATTAAAAGATGAACAGAATATAACACGTTCATTATTTACACTAGGATACGAGGGATTGACCATAGATCAATATATTAATAAACTCATTAGAAATGCAATTAATATTGTTATAGATGTAAGAAAAAACCCCATTAGTATGAAATATGGTTTTTCAAAAAAAATTTTTGGTTCAACAATCAAAAACTCTAACATAGAATATATTCATTTACCTGAACTTGGAATAGAATCACAAAAAAGAAAAAACCTTGCAACCGCTGAAGATTACTATAATTTGTTCAAAGAATATGAATTAGATATTATTAAAAATCACAATTCCATTATTAAGGATATACAGGGGATATATTTCCAAAAAAATAGGCTTGTATTAACATGTTTTGAGAACGAAAAATCGTATTGTCACCGTTCTGTTATTGCCAGTATTCTTGAAAAAAAACTTGGAATTGAAGCTATACATCTATGAATAAAGAAAGAGTTCGAATTCTTATTCTTGTGAAAACCTATCCAACACTTTCCAAAAAATATTTAGAAATTGTTTGTACGGCAGGTATAAAGTCAGATGGTTCATGGATCCGGATATATCCTGTACCATTCAGGTTGTTAGAATATAAAAAACGTTATAAAAAATATCAATGGATGGACGTCGAAATAATCAAAAATACATCAGATCCCCGTCCAGAAAGTTATTATATTAGCGATATCAACAGTTTACAATTAGGTGATAAAATTGGTACCAGAAACGGATGGCAGGAAAGAAAAGATCTAATACTTGGAAAAGTAAAGATCTATGAAGAAATAGATGCCCTCATTGAAAAAGCAAATACTAAAAACGAATTATCGTTAGCTATGTTTAAACCAAATAAAATTGATGCTTTCACTTTCGTTGAAGAAAAAGAAAAAGAGTGGCCAGAAGACATAATCAAAAAAATAATATATAATACACAACAGACTGTTCTTTTTTCCACTGAAGAAGAAAGGCAAATTAAAGATACTTTTCGACTTGTTAAAAAACTTCCGTATAAGTTTTCATACCGATTATCCGACTCTAAAGGGAAAACTTCCACACTTTTGGTTGAGGATTGGGAATTGGGACAGCTTTTCTGGAATTGCTTAAAAAAATCTGGAGGGGATGGAAAAGAAGCTGCAATAAAAGTACAACAAAAATACTATGATGAATTTTTATCAAAAGATATTTATTTTTACCTTGGCACAACCAGACAATTCCATGGATGGGCAAAAAATCCTTTTGTGATCATAGGTGTATTTTATCCTCCTAAAACCAAATCACAACAACTTTAGTTTGCCATGCGACATAGACAAAGTGAAACAAACAATTTGGTGAGGTGGCTATACTATAAAAAAATAGTTGCCAAAAAAACTTTTTACCTTACGCTGTAATATCATCCAGTCATCTCTACATGGATTTGTTACCTATACAATTTCAGAAACGAGCATGACATTTTCGTTTTTTAGATAGGTGTAAAAAATTATCATTGCATGTATAGTTTATAGTATTATAGAATACTAACAGTATAGAGTTAAGGATTAATGATACAATGAAAAAGTTATTCGTTATAATGGCACTGGTGTTTATTGTCATATCTTCATTATTTGCTTTGACGGGCGAAGAAGCAGTAATTCGGTTTCAACAGCGAATGCGTTCTATAAATACGCTGAGCGGTAATATTTCGTGGACAACATCAAACGGATTTACCTACACAGGTACATTTAAATATAAAGCTCCGGACAAACTTTACATTAACCTTACAGCACCGGGTGGTAAATCAATAGTCACCAACGGCAAAAAATTATGGGTATACGACAAATCATCCAACATTTGCGGAGTACAGGATGTTGGCGACGGGTATTCAGGAGGCATTGCATCAATTGTATCAGGATATAATGCTTTACTGGCTGCGCAGGGTACTGGCGGTTATACTATTAAATTGCGAAATTTTGAAAAAGCTTATCCGGAAATAGTCATTGTTGCTGATAGTAATTTTTTACTTAAGAAGCTTATACTTAAAGATAAACAGGGCGATTCAACCACCTATACAATTTCCAATCTGATAGCCGGTGAAAATATCCCCAATGGATATTTTGACTTTAAACCACCAACAAGTGCACAGTCTGTTAAAAATCCATTAAATATACAGTGACAATGGATGGTATATTATTGAAGCAATATTGTTATAAAACTGGTTTTTTGGTAATCTTTTTATTTTTTTTATGCAGTACAAACAATATAGTCTATGCTCAGGAATTATTTTTTACCTATATTGGCGCAACCATTATAGGAGGCACCAACTCAATTTCATATGAAGGCTGGGTTGACAACAAACAATCTACTGTTGATAGTAACGGTGCAGTGTATGGAGGTGGATTGATTGCCTGTATTTTTGTTCGCCAGTTTGCTGGTGAATTTTCATTAACCTACATGCAGTACACATCGGATAGTAAACCTGATGTTGCAGTAAGCCATCCTGTTGCTGCTGTGAAGGGAAAATATTTTTATCCACTTCACGCTGTGTTTCAACCTGGCATAGCAGTTGGACTTTATTTAGATTTGCCTCCAGCATCTTCCAGCTATGATGGCGGTGCGGGTGGAAATATTGCCATTTGCAGTGCTTTCACATTATCATCCGAAATAAAAATGCTCATTGACATTTATGCCCAGTATGGTAGTTTTGGTATGGGCGAATCATCAACAAAAAAAGAAAGCGGAATAGCATTAAGTGTTGTGTATAAAATGGGAAGATTATAACAAATACATCGCAGGATGGGGAATACCATCCATTGCAGCGTCATCATGTGCCTGTTCTTCAATACTCCATACCTATCAGTATATACTGTCAGTGTCATATTATCCTTTTATCTCTATCATTGACTTAGTGTCTTTTTTATTCATTTTTGCCTTAATCTACACATTACTTTATTCATTTAATAAAAATAAAATAATAGCCTTATTGAAAATAGCAATTGCCTTTATATGGATTGCTGCAGTTATCGCGACCGCATCGTTCCGCACCATAGCAATGTGTGCATACAAAATTGCACCACACAAAGGCATATTTCATGGGAAAGTTTTGCATACCCAGCATAAACGGTACAACACAACCGCTACTATCTGGTGCACAGGCATAAATGGACAGTATAAAGCATACTGTCATTTTGATCATGTCCATACCATACATAACAATGATGTCATTGTATTTAATGCTACTGCCTACCCCACACGCAATGAGAACAACAGCAAACAGTATCTTGCACAGCGGGGGATAAGCTCTGTATTTTATCTGAGCAACAATTCAATTATTATGCATACCGTTGCTGCCAAAAACTATCGCACAAAAGTGCAGGAACTACTTCAACATTCTCTTTACCGTACCATGACGCATGATGCGGCATCACTGTTAGCTGCACTGTATTTAGGCAATAAAGAAATTATCCATCCGCATGTACAGATGGCATTTAAAGAAGCAGGCGTCCTCCATGTTTTAGCGGCAAGCGGACTTCACGTAGGCATTATTATGGCTACAATCCTTGCGCTATGCAGGCTTTGCAAAGCTCCCAAAAAAATGTCAGTGATGATAGCGTCATCTGGCGTACTGATATATCTTTATATATCCTATCAGCCGGTATCGCTGTTGCGAGCATCCATCATGTGCGCAGTTGCAGCAACAGCAGTACTATTGAATATGCAAAAACACAGCATAAATCTTTTGTGCTGTGCAGCCTGTATTATACTGTGCATATACCCTTATGAAATATTTAGCGCCGGCTTTCAGCTTTCATTTATGGCAACTGCCGGCATTTTACTTGTTTACAAACAGTATCATAACGGATTAAAACATTGCGGACATATTACATCAGCTCTTGCAATTACCTTTGCTGCACAGCTGTTTACCATGCCGGTGAGTGTATATCATTTCCATGAGCTATCGGTTACAGCATTTTTAGCCAATCTTGTTATCATACCAATGGTAAGTATATTTATGATTGCAGGATTATGCATCCCGCTTTTTTGCCATGCAGGATTGACTAACGTTGCATCATTCATAATGCATCATATGTATACCATTATTGTAAAGCTTACACAGTTGTTTGCTTCATTCCATGGCACCATCTATATTGATTCATTACTGCTTGCAGGCATATACCTGATTATTGTAATAATCCCTCTGGTATATAAAAAAAAGGCTAATATCGTTATACTGTGCGGCATCATCGCATTGCTTCTGTATCACAACCAACCACAAAACAAGGTAATACATTATAATGGTGGCGATAGTTCCTGGTATACAGTGCTGCTTGATAAAGGAAGCGCCTGCTGTATAATTGACCTGAAAAGTTTTAACGATTATGGCAACCTGACATCGCAATTAAAAAAACATTCAGTTACAAAAGTGCACATCATGCTTCCCAATGCATCAAACAAAAATTGCACGTATGCAGCCATGCTTGCCAAACAATTTGCATTACAGGACATCGCAGTTGGGGATTATGCGCTCTATGCTATAAAAAAAATAACCACGATAGCATCGGTTGATGCCATACCAATTTATTTTACTATCCCTCATAATAAAACTATGATGGACAGAGATGCATTGATACAACTATACTATACAACAAAAAACCATACAATGAAGGGACAAAAGTAGCCATTGCAGTATACATTATATTGAAAAAGGATAAACATTTGTTTGGAAATAATAGCACTTATTGATATTTTATAAAAAATAAATTACTTGATAGTCCTTTATTTATTATATACATTTACTTTATCCGATATTAGTAGTATTGCAAGTCATAGATTTTATGTAATATTACTTTAATTAAAAATAGTAAAAAATACCATGATGCCAGTGAATATACCCCAGCTTATTGCTCATTTTGATAAAAATGAGCCTGTTAGCATTTCATTTTACTATCCCAATGAAGCTATTTCCAGAACCCTCAACGCGATGCTGGCTGCCATCCTATCCAAAAATGATCAAATTTACCTTTTAGACATGATGATAACTATTTTACGCGAGATTATTGTCAATGCAACAAAAGCAAATGCAAAGCGTATTTATTTCAAAAAACTTAATCTGGATATTAACGACCCGCAAAGTTACACAACTGGCATTGAACATTTTAAAAAAGATATTGTTGGCCAATTAGATACGCTGGAAAATGAGTTAAAAAACAGCAATCTTAAAGTTACCCTGTCCATCTGTAAAGAAGATAAAGGCGTTACCTTTATCATTACCAATCCCGCAGCAATCCATTCTGAAGAATTAAACCGTATCAAAACCCGTATTGAAAAGGCAAAGGAGTATCTGGATTTTACTCAGGCGTATGAGGATGTTTATGATGATACCGAAGGTGCAGGGCTTGGCATTGTTCTTGTTATCTTACTTTTAAAAAATGCCGGCATAGATCCATCCAATTATAACATTGGCACTGATGGCAAGGTTACACGGGTTGTACTATCACTGCCATTGCAACTGCGTCCCGAAGCAATTACTACAAAAATAAAACAACAGATTATAAATGCCATACAAGGTATACCAACATTTCCTGAACATATACTGGTACTGCTACAGCTTTGCCGAAACAAAGAAGTAGAAATAAAAGATATTACCATGACCCTTCTGCATGATCCAGCGTTATCCACTGACGTGTTAAAATTAGCCAATTCGGCTGGTTTTGTCCCAAGCAAACGGGTAAACAATCTAAGCGAAGCGGTAATGACTATCGGACTAAAAAATTTAGAATCATTGCTCATCACAATAAGCGCTCGTAAGATACTGGATGACCGCTTCCAGAAGTTTGAACAAATCTGGGAACATTGCAACCGAGTAGCATCCTATGCCAGGACTATTGCCTCAAAATATAAAATGAATGCTATTATTGAGCAGGTCTCATTATGCGGCTTGCTCCATGATTTAGGTAAAATTGTTTTACTTTCAGTTGATTTGGATGTAACACAATGGATAGCTAAACTGGTATCTGACCGCAGAATACGGACATCAACTGTCATGGAGGAAATATCAATTGGGATAAGCCATTCCGGTATAGGCGAGCTCATCGCTTCAAAATGGCAACTGCCAGAATACCTCATTGAGGCTATTCGGCATCATCATACACCACTTTCAACCGATAGCAGGTTTAAGGACATAGTGTATATTACCTATTTAGCTAATCTTTTGTGTGGGGTGGAATCACGTCGTTACTTTTATTATTACTGTGATGATGAAGTATCCCGATACTTTACGCTTGAATCACAATCTGATTTTGAAAATCTGGGCAAACTATGCCAGGATATATATAATAAACTAAAATAATATGCACGATGCTACAGTACCAGATTACTACAGCAAAAAGCGGCAGCACATCATTACAGTTAGTTGATGGCGATAAAGTCATACGTCTCCATTCAGCGTATGATCCATTAAAAGAAGCAATACGTGCTGCTGAAGAATTTAATCCCGGGAGAGCAGGCATAATTGTTGTATGCGGATTGGCGTTAGGCTACCATATCATAGCATTACACCAACGTTTCCCTGACCACACCATTCTTGTAATAGAAAAAGATAATGAGCTTGTTTCCCTGGTAAAGAAAGAGAATCCTCTGGTTTTATCACTATGTTCAATTGTTCATAATGAAGAAGAAATTGCTGCAATTATTGAAACATGGGATATACGTTCATTCAGAGGCACAGCTTTATTCATACACCGTCCATCGTATATGCTGAAAAGGGAATTTTATGATTCAATGGTAGCAACTTTGCATAAACAGATAAGCTCGCGTATCAGCGATCTATTAACACGATTTGAATTTGAAGCACTATGGATTAAAAACATTTTGCTCAACAGTGTTCAGATGCATACTGCTTATCCGGTACAATCGTTGTTTGGCAAATTTAAAGGTATACCCGGCATCATTGTTTCAGCCGGGCCATCGTTGATACATTCACTGGAGGCACTACGGCAGGCGTACGATAAAGCATTAATTGTATGCGTTGATACCGCCTATAAAGTACTGCAACGTCATGGTATACAACCGCACATTGTTATGACACTGGATGCCCAGACACACAGCATAAAACATTTTCTTGGAAGCAGTACTAAACCATTGCTGCTTGCAGATGTTGTAAGCTGCCCAAAGGTAGTCAGGCTTTTCAATAAAAAAATGTTCAGCACTACTGCAAAATACTATAACACACCAAATGGAAAAATAGAAAAAGAATCAACACCTATAATGGATTGGGTGCAACATTATACCGGTTATATTGGTGACGTGCAATCAGGAGGTTCGGTTGCAACAAGCGCATTTGACCTTTTACTGAATGCCGGATGCTCTCCAATTGTTCTTGCAGGCCAGGACCTTGCCTATACAGGAAGAGAAATCCATTGCCGCGGCACTCATCATAATGATGACTGGCTATCGCTCACTAACCGATATAACAATCTTGATACTATCAACCAGAACATTATCCGAAGACGTAAGATAAAATATGTGCCATCAAATGATGGCACAACAGTAATCACCGATTTTGTTCTGGATCTATATCGAAGCTGGTTTGAGGATTCAGCAAAAAAGGTAGGTGTCCCTGTTTATAATACAGGTGCCGGCGCTGTCATTGCCAATACGCAATTTGCAACGTTGCAGTCATTAGTTTTGCAATGGCAGAAAGCCTTCCCGGCACCGGAAGACATCATTTATAAACAACTATCAAACAAGAAATATATTGATACATCCAAACTTATGAAACAATTAGCAAAAGTCAAAGATGCATTACACAATCTTGACAAGGCGGTACAAGCGGGCAATACTTCGTGCATCTATAGCATTCTGGATGATGATGCTATTGATACACTGATTTCACCATTTATGCGTAAAACATTGTTCTACATTGCACGCCACAATCTTGAGCAAGAAAAGATTGATACACTTATCAAGGATGCAGCGTTATCGGCTGCTCACCTGCTGTTAAAACTATTTGACAGGATTGCCATAAAATGATATTGAATAATTTAGCTATATTTTGACCACCGGCATGACGATAAATGTTAAAACGAATAATCAAAGTATCCATTATGGGACCAAACTACCGATGTTACTGTATTATTATTTGTGCGATAGCTCTTTTAATTGCACAATGTTCTTTATTGAACTCTGCCAGCAATAAGGTTGTTCAGCTTTATCACAACGTTGAAATCAACTGGACCGACCAGCTCATTACTGCAAAGGCTTCCAGTATGCCATCTATTACCGATGATGGCACACCAGTTGATAGGAACACCTTAGAAACTATTTCCATAAACTATGCCCGAAGCCGTTCAATAGATGAAGCCAGAGATAATGCCATTGAATCACTCATCAATGCTCTCGGCATCATTAAAATTGATCCATATAGAACGCTGAGTGACTGCATTGCAGGCGATGATTATACCCAGAAACAATTAGGATTATTGACAAACGACATAAAGGTGCTATTGAAACCTCACGGTACATTAGCAACACAATGCGTTGCAACATTCCCAATGGGTAAGCTTTTAAAACTTATCCCTGAAGCTTTGCCATCCAGGGATATACCTGTTCTTCCAATAAAATTACCAGCTACTGATTATACAGGGCTCATTATTGATACGCGCGGATTAAAACATACACCCATGCTTTTCCCATCAATCTTTTCTGAGGATGGCACAGAGATTTTTGGTAAAGATTTTATTGATTCGCGCGACGCATACCGGTACGGTACGGTTGCCTACTGCTATACTGATGATACCGCACTAAGACATAAAAAAGCTGGCAGATTACCATACTACTGTGCAGCAGTACGTCTTTATAACACATGCCCTGTTATCGCGAACTCTGACCTCAGGAAAATTATTGCAAGCAATAATACCAGAAATAACTTGAAAAAAGGGAATATTATTATTATTATTGATAGAGAATAGTATATAGTATATTGAAGTAAATGTCATGAAAACAATAGCGTCCATTTTACAAAAAATTGTGCATACAACAAAC
>DAOLVF010000078.1:0-8107 GCA_035420565.1 Spirochaetota bacterium
AATTTTTTTTCCAGTGCAGTTCCTATGATAAAACCATCAGCATAGTGTAGTGCCTGCTGTACGTCATGGTTGTTCTGTATTCCAAATCCCAGTACAACCGGTATCTTTGCGTATTGCTTTGCTAATTGCAGTATGTCGATTATAGTATTGTCCAATGTCAGGGTATTCCCAGTAGTTCCACGCATGGATATCGCATAGATAAAACCCTTAGCATCAGCACATACCTGTTGTATTTGAGTATGTGTTGATTCTGGTGTAATAAAATGGATGTAATCTAAATGATAGCTATCAGTATATTGTTTAAAGCGTGCAGATTCTTTATAGGGGACGTCAGCTAAAATTATTCCATCAACGCCACTATCTGCAAACAGAGCAATAGTACGGTCAATAGTAGTATGGTACACCTTATTTGCATAGGTCATAATGTATATTTTTTTATTACAATTATTGTTGATGATGTAATCCTTGATCTTTTTAATATTTTTTAAAACATTATCGGTAGTAGCGCCATTCTGCAATGCTTTGTGGGAGGCTGATGCCAGTACGGGTCCGTCGGCAATAGGGTCGCTAAATGGCAGTCCTACTTCCATAAAATCAAAGTAGTGCAGCCCTATGGTTGCAGCCTGTAAAAATGTTTCCTCATCGGGGTAATTTCCAACCAGATAAAAACCGTTGTATTTCATAGCTTCACTTCCTTTAATATGGTATCAAGATCTTTGTCCCCGCGTCCTGAAAGGTTTATTATGACATTTGAGCCATTGAATTTTTGACTATTACACAAAACATAGCCCAATGCATGGCTGCTTTCCAATGCCGGGATAATGCCTTCTGTTTGTGTTAATGTGATGCATGCCTTAAGCGCCTGTTCGTCGGTACAGGTAACATAGTGGACTGCATTGCTTTCTTTCCAGAAGCTGTGTTCGGGGCCAACTCCGGGGTAATCAAGCCCGGCAGATATGGAATAAACGTCCATTATTTGTCCATCGCTGGTTTGCAGTAGATAGCTTAAACTACCATGGAGGATTCCGGGGGTGCCCAGGGTCAGTGATGCACAATGCCCGCCGGGGAATAGTCCTTTCCCTGCAGCTTCAACACCTATACACTTAACTGTCGACCCAATAAAATTATAAAAAAAGCCAGCAGCGTTACTGCCGCCGCCAACGCAGGCAACACAATAATCAGGTAAGGTTCCGTAGAGCGTCTGGAATTGCTGTTTGGTTTCAGAGCCTATAACTTTTTGAAAGTCCCTGACAATTGCTGGGAAGGGGTGTGGACCGGTAACCGAGCCTAACAGATAGTGGGTGGTTTTCACATTACGTACCCAATCGCGCAGTGCTTCATTGATGGCGTCTTTCAGCGTCTGGCTTCCTGATGTTACGGGGATAACCTCGGCACCTAAAAGCTTCATGCGCTTGACATTGGGCATCTGACGCTCTATGTCAATCTGTCCCATATAGATGGTGCATTCAAGCCCTAAAAGCGCTGCAACCGTTGCAGTTGCAACACCATGCTGACCGGCACCTGTTTCGGCAATAATGCGTTTTTTCCCCATAAATTGTGTAAGCAATCCCTGACCCAGTGTATTGTTTAATTTGTGAGCTCCGGTATGGAGTAAATCCTCACGCTTAAAATACAATTGTATGCCAGTTTGTTTTGAAAGCCTTTGAGCAAAGTACAACGGTGTTGGCCTGCCTGCATAGTGATGAAGCAACTCGTTTAATTGGTTCTGCATTGTATCATTATGCAAAAAATAGTTGTATGCTTCTTCAAGCTCTGTAAGTGCGTTGACTAAAGTTTCGGGCACAAACATTCCGCCAAATGTTCCAAAATAACCATTATTATCGGGATATGTCATAGCCTAACTCCTTGATTGTTTGTATAATTGCATGCATCTTATTAATATTTTTAATACCAGGTTTGTCTTCTATGCCCGTGGAGATGTCAATGCCAAACGGTTGCACCACCGAGCACAGCATCGGGATGGTGCTGCTGTTTAGCCCTCCTGCGATAATGGTTCTTCCCATCTGATTAAATCCGGCAATGCTATTCCAGTCAAATGGTTTCCCGGTTCCTCCGAATGATGCAAGGTCATACGTATCAAATAGATACCTATCCTTTGTATGAATTATCGGGATAGTATTAAAAGAAAAATTTTTGCCAATACGCAAAGCAAAAATAATGCTATAGTGTGGCGATAGCTCATAGTATAAGTCTATGGTATATATCTGAATGGTATCCAGTTTAATGGCACCAGCCAGTGACAGTATTGAAAGAGGATCATTGTCCACAAAAACGCCCACACTCATAACGCCATGCTTTTTACAGGTTGCTATACATTGTACTGCATCTGATGGATTGCAAAAACGTTTTGATTGCTGATAAAAAATAAATCCACATGCACTTATACCCAGTGAACAGGCAGCTTCCACATCCTCTGGTTTTGTAAATCCGCAAAATTTAACAAACATTGGATAGCTCCTGTAAAAAACTTTGCGGGTTTTCAGCTTGCATCAGGGCTGTTCCAACAAGAAATATCGTTGCACCTGTTTTTTCTTTTATATGTCGCAGCAGATGGGAGGTATCAATGCTGCTTGCACATATTTTTATAATAGGTGATAGAATTGCCTGTAATGCTTCGGTGCCGGTTTTGTAGTCAATCTCCAGAGTGTTGAGATTACGCATATTGACCATGATGTACTGTGGTTTCAGTGTAAGCACGGTATCTAATTCGCTGAGTGCATGGATTTCAATAAGGGGGGTTAGGTGTTTTGCAATAGTGTAATCATACAGTGTTTTTAATTCTGAAGCGGTAAGCATTGCATTGATTAAAAGAACACTGTCGGCACCGCATAGATATGCTGCATCAATCTGCTCGGGATAACATATAAATTCTTTGCAGAGCACCGGCAGGGTTACCACATTGGCAACATGACACAGGTCATCAAAGCTTCCGCCAAAATAATGGCTATCCGTAAGGACGCTGATAGCTTTTGCTCCTGCCTGCTGATAGCGCACTGCCTGTTCAGCAGGGTCAACTATTTTAATGATCCCCTTTGATGGCGAAGCTTTCTTTACCTCTGCAATAATAGCAATTTTACTGTTAAAACTCCAATCATACATGGGGCGTTTTCGCATGGTGTGTTCTTTACACAGTGCAATAATCAACTGTTTTTCTTCCAGCTTTTTTTGCTTCATAAGTGCCAGTGAAAACTGCATTGCATTAAACCTCCTGTAGTTTGCTAACCGTAGATGCAACACAACCGCTGTGTATGGCTTCCAGCGCATCCTTATAATTTTTTTCAATTGAAGAGCTGTGATCAAGAACATACAGCGCTAATGAGGTATTGAGCGCCAATAGCTTGCTTAACGCCTGCGGTCTTTTTGACTGTATGATATCAATGAAAAGCGTTGCATTTTCCTGAGGCGTTTTGTCATAGGGTATGCTGCTGGCTTCCTGTACTGTGATAAAATCCTCCGGATTGATAACCATGGTGGTGCTGTTATTGTCCTGTATCTCAACAACTGTGGTTGGGTGCACCGGTGAGATTTCATCCATCCCGTTGGTTGAAGAATACAAAACAAGCCGCTCATAACCTAACGGAATGGCTGCTTTTGAATAAACTTCCAGAAACGAAGGATGGAATACACCAATCATCTGCTTCTTTGGTTGAAGCGGGTTGGTCAATGGTCCTAAATAATTGAATATGGTTCTGACTCCCAGCTGTTTGCGTACAGGGGCAGCATGTTTCATTGCAGGGTGATAATTAGGTGCAAATAAAAAGATAAATTTTGTTTTATTGAAATAACGGGTGGCTTCTTCTCCTGATAAATGGACAGGGATATTGAGCGCTTCATAGAAATCAGCCGATCCGCTTTTGCTTGTTACTGATCGGTTGCCATGTTTTGCAATTGCATACCCCATGGCATTGAGTATAATTGCAACTGCACTGGAGATGTTGAACGATCGTGAGTGGTCACCGCCTGTACCGCATGTATCAAAAACATGCTCGGTGATGGGAAGGCTCACTGCGTATTTGCGCATTGATTTTATTGCTCCTGTTATCTCCTCGGGTTGCTCTTTGCGTACCTTCATTGCTGCAACCACTGCGGCTAATGAAATTTCAGGAATCTGCCCATTAAATATAGCATCAAAGAGATACTCTGACTGGTCCATGGACAGGGTACTGCCTTCAATTGTCTGTGTAATAAGCTCGTTTGTATTCATAAGCTCCTCCTATAAAATTTTTTACTATCTGCATCCCGTATTCTGATGCATATGATTCGGGATGAAACTGTACACCCCAGATAAATCTATGGTTATGTGATAGCGCCATAATCTCGCCATCGCCTGAACGGGCACATACTGAAAGGCATGGCGGAAAATCCTTGCTGCTGACTGCAAGCGAATGATACCGTACTGCTGTAAATGTCCTGGGGATGTTTTCAAAAAGTTTACTGCCGTCATGTTCTATGATGTCGGTTTTGCCGTGCATGATGGTTTTAGCATGAACTATCGTACCGCCAAAAACATAGGCAATAGCCTGCATCCCCAGGCATACGCCCAATAGCGGTGTGGTGGTTGCTTGTTGAATGACTGCGATGGTAGTGCAGGAATTTTGCGGCGAGGATGGACCCGGTGAAAGTATGATACCGGTATAGCGTTCCAGAGGTATGGAATCGATTGGTTCATCATTTTTATAAATGACAACCTCCTGCTGTAAAACACGCAGATATTCAACCAGATTATAGGTAAACGAATCATAGTTATCGATGATACAGAACATCATACTATCTCCTTCACCGGTGAATTTACTTTTGCAAATGGCAAACTTACCGCCAGCGCTTGAAGTTTATTGACGATTTCATTGTATTCATTGAACGGTATGCTGTCGTAAACAATCCCCGCACCAGCCTGCATATACGACACCTGAGGCGAAAACACAGCAGTGCGAATGGTAATGCAGGTATCCATTGTGTTGTTAAAACCAAGGTAGCCAACACATCCTGCATAGATGCCGCGAGGGCTATCTTCAATCTGGTTAATTATTTCAACGGCACGTACCTTGGGCGCGCCGCTCACCGTCCCGGCGGGAAATGTATGTTTTAAAACGTCGGTTAGGCTCGCGTCATGATGTAGCAGCGCTTCAACCATTGATACTAAATGGATCACATGCGAATAATCTTCAGGTTGCATAAACTGGGTAACACGCACCGAACCGGGTTGTGCAATAATGCTCAGATCGTTGCGTGCTAAATCAACGAGCATCAGGTGCTCAGCACGTTCCTTTTCGTTATGGAGCAGCAATGTTTTTTGCATGGCATTTCCCGTTTTTGTTTTTTTCTGGGCGATAGTTCCTGCTATGGGGCGAAGCATTGCAGTATTGTTGCACACCTTAACATGAATCTCCGGTGAGCTGCCGGCAATATGAAGGTCATTGTATTTCATATAGAACATATACGGTGATGGATTTACCTGACGGAGCTTCAGGTAAAAGCGGTATGGGTCAACCGCCTCATTGATGAGTGCACGCATGCTCAGCACAATTTGCAATGCCTCGCCATCTTCTATGAGCGTTTTTGCTTTTGCAACATCATCCATAAACTTTTCCGGCGAGGTTTGAAATGCTACTGGAATAGCGTCCGAGTATGCAGGAAGATAGGGAAGTGATGTATGCTGTACAACATGGATGATATCGTCTTCAAGCTTGCAAAGATGTTCAATTGCATTGTTGTATGCACCATCAACGAGATCAGTATCAGTATATATGTTTGTAGCTATGTAGTAGATATTGTACTTGTTATCGTAGCATATAAAATCATCAATATGGTGCAGTACCATAAGGGGGTGGACATCATCCTCATGGACACGCTGGCGTAAATGTCCCGTGTAATTTACCATATCATAGGCAAAGTATCCTGAAAGCCCACCATTGTATAAGCCAAAACGCGGATTGGATGGTGAGCGGTACCGGGCAATATAATCATCAATAAATTTGAAAGGTTCAGTGCAGTGTATTATTTTTTTAGAGTAACTATCGCCAATAATAATGTGAGGAGGCGTAAAGACGATAGTTGCTTGTGGATTAAATCCTAAAAATGAAAACCTGCTTTGTTTTTTATTTTGTTTTGCACTCTCAAGGAAGATAACATCTCCTTTTTCAATAAATGATTTTAAAAGCAAAAGCAATCCTGGCTCTGCAATGTTGAGCTTTTTATAGATTGGTATGCGATTGTAGTGCTTGCTTAACTTTTTACACTGCTCCAATGTTGGGTACACGGTAAACTCCTTACGCTGTAAAATAAAAAAGCCGTGGATTTTTTAAACCCACGGCTTACGGAATATACCGGATCAATAAAAAACCGTGGGTTTAATGCCCACCCACGGCTTTAAAATATAGTATTGCACAATAGCCTATCAGGTGGACATCATATTGGTCCACCACCACCAGTTATTATTTGTTGTGAATGATATACTGTACATGTTCATATTTTCTTAACAATATCTTCGACTTTGCAACGAATAATTATAATAGTGACAAAAAATCACAATTTAAAAATTTGTCAATTTATTTTTTATCATTATGTTGATTTTTATCAGCGCTCTGTTCCACAGGGCAGCTACTGGATAGTCAGGTCCGTATGCCAATTTTTGGAAAAACCCAGATATTTAATGCAAACCACAATGCCATCAGTATCAAAAACCAGATTGCCTCTTTCATAAAAAAACTCCTTTGCACTATACGTTAACTGCATGATGCTCCTGTGTCGACAACAAACCCGGCACCGTACGGTGTTTCAATAAAATCGATGGTGATTGCAGCATCGCTTGCAAAAAAGCGAGCGATATCATTATCATACAGTACCGGTATATCATTTGCTATTACTTTTGTATCATTGGTATTTTCTGACTCATCCAGAGCCAGCCCCAGCCGGGGACCGCCTCATCCAATCCCTGATAACACAAGGCGCAGTGCTGGTTGTTGAAATTCAGCCCCTCTGGTAGCATCCATTATTTTGCTCTTTGCGTTGTCGGTGATAGTTATATTCATCATTATTCCTGATATTAAGATATTTAGATAATATTAAAATACTATAAATTTTATATATTTCCAATTTTTTTATTGTTTACGGCAAATATTCTTAATCGGCAATGTCTTTAGCCCTGCCAGCAGCTATTTTATTTTTTTTCATCAATCTCAAAAATTCTATAAAGTCGGGATGAAGTTTCTTCATACTATTGTTTTCGCAATTCCTCAACAATATCAAGCCGTTACAGTGGTGTCAGTGATGTATACAATGCCATCTCGTCGCGAAAATATTATCAATGAGGGTATCAAGTTATGACATTGACAGCCAAAGATAAAAAACTTTTGAGCCAATTCAGAATGCAAAAAGCAAAAGATTTTTTAGATGATGCACTGGATTCATATACCAGTGCCGTATCAATAATCCAGTCTATTGAAAATGTAGAAAAGGATATACTGCTATAGCTGTATTTAATACACTATATCCAGAACTTCCTCAAAATAGGTAACAAAATGCGCGTCTATCCCTTTTTTGATATGCTCTGGTAATTCGTCAAAGTCCTTTTTATTCTCTATTGGATAAATAATGGTTTTTACGGCTGCTCGCTTTGCGGCGATAGTTTTTTCTTTAACTCCTCCAATAGGCAGCACTCGCCCGGTGATAGTAAGCTCGCCTGTCATTGCTACGCTCTTTTTAATTGGTTTATTTTTTGCAAGCGAATACAACGCTGTAGCCATGGTGATGCCTGCCGAAGGACCATCCTTGGGAGTGGCTCCTGCCGGAACATGGAGATGAATAAAGTGATTTTCAAAGAAATCAGGATCAATGCCAAATTGTTTAACACGGGAGCGAATATATGAATAGGCAATCTCGGTTGACTCTTTCATAACATTGCCCAACTGTCCTGTCTGGGTAAATCCCTTTGTCTTTGATGGGATTGCCGTTGCTTCAATGTACAGTGTTGCTCCGCCCATGCTGGTCCAGGCAAGCCCCATAACAACGCCCGGGATTGGTTTTTTGTACAATGATTCATCGGTAAAGCGTGGTTTCCCTAAAAATTCTTCAAGATTTTCAGGAGTCA
>DAOLVF010000078.1:8207-9791 GCA_035420565.1 Spirochaetota bacterium
GATTCATCGGTAAAGCGTGGTTTCCCTAAAAATTCTTCAAGATTTTCAGGAGTCACCATAATGGATGCAGCAGTCCCTTCTATTATTTGACGGGTAGATTTGCGCATAATCTTTTTTATATTATTTTCCAGACTGCGTACGCCTGCTTCACGGGCGTACCCATCAATGATCTTTTTTAATGCTGCAGTATCTATTTTAACCTCGTTTTTTAAAAGTCCATGCTCTTTTAATTGTTTTGGAATTAAATAACGTTTTGCAATCTCTAATTTTTCTTCCAGTATATATCCAGAAAGATGCATTATTTCCATTCTATCCATCAATGGTAGTGGAATAGTATCTAACTGGTTGGCAGTTGCAATAAAAAGTACATTGGAGAGATCATACCGTACATCTAAATAGTGGTCTAAAAATTGGGAATTCTGCTCAGGGTCCAGCACCTCAAGCAGTGCTGATGCAGGATCACCCTGAAAACTTGCACCAATTTTATCAATTTCATCAAGCATAATAACAGGATTTGATGTCTCAACCACCTTGAGACTCTGTATTATCTTTCCTGGCATTGCACCTATATAGGTGCGTCTATGTCCTTTAATTTCAGCTTCATCGCGCATGCCGCCTAACGAAAACCTATAAAACTTACGGTTTAAAGCAGCAGCAACGGATTTGCCTATAGATGTTTTACCAACACCCGGAGGTCCCACAAAACAAATAATTGAACCGGTAATATTACCCTTTTTCTTGCCAGCGCTGATAAATTCAAGAATCCTGTCTTTAATATCCTGTAAGCCGTAATGATCTCTGTCCAGTATTTTTTTTGCCTTATGGATGTCGTAATTATCTTCAGAAAAAACACCCCACGGTAACGAGGTAAGCCAGTCTAAGTAATTACGGCTTACTCCATACTCTGCCGAATGAGGTTCTAACACTTTAAGCTTTTCTATCTCCTCATCAAAACGTTTAAGAGCTTCTTCGCTGAGTTTAATTTTTTTAATACGCTCTTCAAATTTTTCTATCTCGGATGTCTTTTCATCTTTTTCCAACCCAAGCTCTTTTTTTATCTCTTTCAATTGCTCACGTAAAAAGAATTCTTTTTGATTTTTTGCAATACGTTCTTCAATCTGCTGAGAAATCTTTTTTTGCAACTTTGATAGCTCCAGCTCTTTCTTTAAAAGGAGAAGCACCTTTTCCACGCGTTGTTTAACGTCAAAGGTTTCCAGCACTTCCTGAACCTCGGAAGGTTCAGCGGATGTTAGCGAAGCAACAAAATCAGCCAATTTGCCTGGATCTTCCAGACTGAACCTGTTTAAGAAAAGTTTAAGTTCTTCTTGAAATAAAGCGTTCGATTTTATTAATTCTTTCACTGAAGAAAGTATAGCTGCCGAGTATGCCTTCATTTCATCGGTAGATTCAGCGGCTGGCTCATAGTGATGGTCCACCTGCCACCTGATAACCGGCTCTTCAGTGATTACCTGCACCAGGGTAAAACGTTTCAGAGCATTTACCATGACCTGTATGGTGTTTTCATCAATTGGCGCAATCTTTAAAATTTTTATGCTAACACCAACCTTATACAGATCTGAAGAG
>DAOLVF010000079.1:0-9708 GCA_035420565.1 Spirochaetota bacterium
TTAAAAAGTGTTTGACTTTATAAATTACCATACAAATAATTAATATTAATGAGTAAATAGCCGTTTTTTTATGATTGTATCATCAGGTGCAGCAAAAATATCATACAAAACAAAGCATCAATCATTGAAATAGCTATAGCTACTATTTAAAAAAGGTTTTGCCAATTTAACGCTATGAGCATCGTTGACAACTATCATTACATCCAGTCTGAAATAAAAAATATTGCCCTTCGGTGCAACAGGAACCCTGATGATATTACACTTATAGCTGTAAGCAAAACATTCCCCCCTGAAATTATCCAGGAAGCTATCGATAATGGCATTACTTTATTTGGCGAAAACAGGGTGCAGGAAGCAAAAGCAAAGATTCCGCAATTAAAGGGTAATTTTACATTTCACCTTGTTGGACATCTTCAGTCAAACAAGGCAAAAGACGCCGTAAAACTGTTTGATTGCATTCATTCCATTGACAGGCTATCAACCGCAATTGAGGTTGACAAAGAAGCAAAAAAGATTGATACAATCCAGAAGATTTTAATTGAGGTTAACACCTCGGGTGAAGAATCAAAATTTGGCGTTGTTCCGTCACAAGCCATTGCATTATGCAAATCTATTCTGGATTTACACAATATCCAATGTCATGGTTTCATGACGGTAGGTCCTTTGACCGATGACCGTTCAGCAATACGGAATGCATTTGCATTATTGAGAACATTACGGGATGAAATAAATATAAAGCTTGGAACTTCATTACATGAGCTATCGATGGGGATGTCAGGTGATTACGATATAGCAATTGAAGAAGGCTCTACCATGCTTAGAATTGGAACAGCAATTTTTGGTAAAAGGATATCGCAATGAATATACAAAAAACAACAATCGGTATCATTGGTCTGGGGAATATGGGCGGTGCTATCGGTACAGGGCTTTCCAGAATCATTGATCCAAAAAATATTATTGGTTACGATATCAGCAGTCAGGCAATGACTTCACTTACCAGCACACTATCAATAAGTACTGCCAGCTCAATTCAGGAGCTATCGCACAAAAGTGACGTTATCATCATTGCCGTAAAACCTGCAATTGTTGCGTCGGTAGCCAGCGAGCTAAAGAGTACAACCAAAAACAAGCTTATCATTTCAATAGCTGCCGGTATCACACTTCACAAGCTTTCCGAATGGCTGGGCGATAGTTTCCGTATAATCAGGTGCATGCCCAATATGCCTGCCCTTGTTGGCGAAGGGATGACCGTACTATCAACGACATCCGCCAATAACGATGATATGGAGATTGCACAGCAAATCTTTGGAGCGCTGGGCAGAGTCATGGTAGTTTCCGAGCAGTTGATGGATGCTGTTACTGCTGTTTCGGGAAGCGGTCCGGCATATGTTTTCACATTGATACAGGCAATGGCGGATGCGGGGGTTAAATCAGGACTTACACGCGATAACGCCGTGACACTGGCAGCCCAAACGGTGTTAGGTTCAGCTACGATGGTATTGCAGGGCGAAGAGCCAATTGTTTTACGGGGGAAGGTA
Source organism: Spirochaetota bacterium (assembly GCA_035420565.1). Lineage (GTDB taxonomy): Bacteria > Spirochaetota > UBA4802 > UBA4802 > UB4802 > UBA4802. The sequence continues at coordinate 1,539 of DAOLVF010000079.1, forward strand.
GCTTCCCCGGCCGGCACTACCATTGATGCGATACATGTTCTTGAAAAACATGGATTTTCCGGAATTATAATGGATGCCATTGAAGCTGCATTTCTGAAATCCAGAACGCTTGGAGGTAAGTAAATGCTTACTAACTATCATGTATGGCAGATAAAAAAAGCTATAAAAGTACTTATCCCTGTTATGGTTTTTATTTTTATTGCTGGCAATATTATATGCTATTTTGTAAAAGAACCAGTAAAAATACCCGATGATGCGGTTTATAAAAAAAATGGCTTTTTACTCTTTAAAGATGCAGACGCATACATCACAATTCTAAAAAAATACCCCTATAATCCCGGTGTAACATTGACCATTTATACAATGCGTGAAGGTGAATCATACTGGGATGTCATCCAGCGCTATAGAATAAGCATTGATACATTTATTGGTGCCAACCCGCATCTGGATTCATTACTGGCAAAGGCAGGGACACAGGTTGTTATTCCTCATCAGGATGGACTGCTCATCCCCTGCAGGCATTTCTATGATGCATGGCTGGCAAAACTGTCTATAAATGGTACAACAAACATTAAGGGGCACTATCTACACCACCCCTTTGAGCTTCTGGCAATGGATGATATACGTTTTGCCTTTATAAAACATGCGAAGCCAATTGCTGTTAATGATAAAATAGAAAAATTATATACCTTACGGCAAAAATTCCAATCCCCCATCAATGGCCGATACACATCAATGTACGGCGATAGGGTTGACCCATTAGAGCATGGCATGGCATTCCACAATGGCATTGATATCTGCGCACCGATGGGAACACCAATAAACCCTGTAAGGAATGGATTTGTAAATTTTACCGGCTGGCTTGATGGTTATGGTTTTACCATCATCATTCAACATGATGAAGGATACGAAAGCTGGTACGGGCACTGCCAAAAAATATTTGCGCAAAAAGGTGATTTTGTGACAAACAATTCAGTCATTGGTACGGTTGGCTCTACAGGACGGTCCACCGGTCCTCACCTGCATTTTATGCTGTTACAGCATGGTAAAATGCTCAATCCAATAATGTTTATATGGTAGATAGTTACTATCAATTAAAATTTTGATTTTGTAAAAGTCCTTTTTCAGCTTTTATGAGATCATTTTCGTCATCCACCTCGTACCAGCCAAAACCTGATAAATCACAGATTACAGGAGCAACTTTTGGATTTTCAGCCAATATCTGGACAATATTTTCAACCACGGCTTTTTCGCCATACCGCTCAATTGCTTTGTACGCAGCATCTCTATAAGCTATTTCCATACTTTTATCAACATAGGTCATACCAATATAACCGCAATCAAAATCAGTAAGCTGTTTACTGATGTGGGCAATAGTTTTTTTGTCAGCAAGCAGCTTTACTTTCATGTCATCCAATCCCAATGTACGATCAAAATCACACATTGCAGTAATTTTATAAAGCGATTGTTTCATCCGTTGAAACATTGATTTTGGGTAGATGTGATCAACATTGGTGATTAAAAAGGAATCATGAGCAAATGTTTTTAATGCAGTAATCAATGTAAAGATATTTCCTTTAAGGTAATCTTTATTTTCAAGAATTTTTATATTATCAATATTTTTTCCTGAAAGGTGGCTATTAAGTTCATCAAATGCAAAACCGCCTACAACTATAATTTCATCAAAAAAATCCAATTCAAAAAATTCAAATAGATAATCTATAAGCGGTTTACCATTGACACGCACCATGCCTTTGGTTTTATTTTTTGTCATCTCGCCCAGCCTGCTGCCAGTTCCTGCTGCCAGAACTATCGCTCGCATATATCTAACAACTCCTTTAATGAATTGATGGTAATTATATTGGGATACTTATCTAAAAATTGCTCCTTTGTAAATGTGCCGCATAAACCTATAAATGAAATGTCATTGCTTATAGCCTTTTCTGCATCTTTAAGGGAATCTCCAACAAATGTCAATTCATCTTTTTTTAATTGAAAATGTTGCAGTACATATTCAAAATGGTGCTTACCCTTTTCAAATCCATCCTTAAATCCAAGGATTATATCAAATTGCAGTCCTTCTCTTTCTATAAACTGTTCAATAAGATACTGAAAATTATTTGATGAAACACCAACCAGTATACCTTTTCCCCGTAATTGTGTAATAACAAACCGCACTTCCTCAGAAAATGTTGATCTGAAAAAGCCCTCTTTCTTTGTTTCCTCAAATATAGCTGCTTTTTTGCTGTTTGTTGGATCACCCGGTAAAATTATTTCCAGTTGTTGAAAAAATGGAACGCCTGAGGTTTCTAAATATCTACGTCGCGCCTCTTCATAGGAAATTGCAGGATGGAATTGGTGTATTACTTCACCGGCAATATCAGCAAATCCTTCCATAGTATCAACAAGTGTTCCATCAAAATCAAAAAGCAATGCTCTTGTTTTCATACATGTATCACCATTCAAGTTTTCATCAATCTTATGGATAATCGCTACTTGTCAATATAAAAAATTAACTGCAGGCGCACCACGGTATTTCCCGCCTGTCCTGACAACGAAGCTGTGTAATGGTTGTGTGCGGCAGGCTGACCAATCATGCGCCTGCATCCAAATGCGCCGTGCATTTCACAATACTTAACCCCCCTTGTGTTCCCCCCCTTTATAAAAGGTGGGAATTGTGTGGATGGTTTATTAGCACAAAATAGGTTTGTATTCTTCATAATTGTTTTTGCAGCTTAATCCCGTAGTAACCACATTATGCTTACTTGATAAGTTCTGCATTCTTCATGGTAAAATTTCTTCAAATCTTGTAGGGATGGAATTGATATTTAATAAATGGGGTTGGAATTTTTTTTTCATATTTTCTTTTGTTGGGCGACAAAAGTTTTATCGTTTCGTAAGGGGATATTTATGCGCTAAATACCCCCTTACCAACCCCCAAAGCGCACCTCAGGCGGCGGTGTGCCTTATCCCGCTGTATGGATTATATCCCTGCCATCGTGCTGCGGAAGACATCCTGTCTTTGTCCTCGCACGAGCCGTATGGCGCTACGGCATCCGTGCCTTCGCTGTTTTTCGTTAATCCAGCAGTGATAAAAAAATGGGGTCAGAGCCGTTTCCCTCATTCTGAGGGAGCGCCAGCGACTGAAGAATCTGTATTTTTATAAGGTCGAGATTCTTCACTATAATAAATTAAAATTATAGTATGCACATCTACATATATGACAGGTAATTACATTAAATTGTATTAACAAAGATAGGCACATTTTTTGCATAAATGCTGTATAGCACTACAAATCCCATTCCAGCACAATTGGATTAATTGAAATTTGATTTTTTGTTATATCAGTTATGGAATATATAGAGCCTTCTACAAAATTTATAGTTTCAGTAAAATAATATTCTTTGCTTTCATTGCCATATTCATTCATAAATTTTACCCGATAGGGAAGTTCAGGATCTTTAATAAGTGATTTAAAATAAAAAAAGTGAGGATACAGGTCATCATTTTTTATCTGGATGATGAACTCTCTTAAATTATGTATTGATAATTGAAGCTCTTTAACTGACGGCTGTTCTTCTGGAAGTTGATAATGGCTTCCACTATTCCGTAATTGGTTTATTCTAAATGTATTAAAGCTATTGGTTAAATTTTTTATTTTTGCAAACACATCGTTATCAATAGCAAGCGTATTTTTGCCCTGTGGTAAAATGTTTGTTATATTTTTAAGAATTTCATTCATGTCATTAAGTCCCCAACGGGCAGAGTCTATTTGATATATGCCATTTTTTGTCTTCACCTGCAATGCATTAAACGCTGTTGCTACATGTTCCTTAATCTCTTTAATAACAACCTCATGCATGCGCACTTCTGTCGTATTAACGCTATGGATACAATATAGATAGCTTATAATATGGGTTAGTATCATCTCAATAGTATTACCAATAGAAGATATATTTTGTTTTAATATATCTTTATTATCGGTTTTGTCATATTCCTGTGTTTCCATGATATATTTTTGTATTGAAAATATTTGTTTAGGAAATATTTTTCCAAGAAATGTCATGATTGCTCTATATATGGTATCTACAACTTCTTTATCAGACGGGTCATATCCAGAAAATGTATCATCTAAATGCAATAGAGCAAGCATTGAATCAATTATTGTTGGATTTGTTTTTAAATAACTTAGTATCAATTCGGGAGGTTTTACCTGTATAACATGATGCAATGTTCTATTGTATATATTACCACCGCTTTTACGTACAATCTTTTCCAGATCATCAAGCCTATTGATGCTTGTATATGTATCCAATATAATCCCGGCAGTATTTTCGGCAAGTGACTCTGAACAATATTTTTTAGGGGATAGGCCATATTCTGTAAGTGCATAATACGAAAATTGCCCTCCACGATAAGCTTCAGACACCTTTAATCTGTCCTCTTTAACTGTTTTATCATAATTGAGATCTAACATTTTTATATTTTTATTAATAGCACCAATGATATACCGTACAGGAAATAATAATATCAACTGTATCTTTTCATTTGCAGTGTAGTTATTGATATTACCCTTCTTTGCATGTTTCAATGCATTAAAGTTTATTTTATTATATTCATAGTTTATGATAGTATCCAGTTCGTCATGATGAGAAGCCAGCAACTTATTAAGGATACCATCGATATCACGATCAGAACAATGATGACTCAAAAAAAATTTTAAATCATGAAAATCATTATTAAAATCAAAATGACCATCTATAGGAAACGAATCATTTCCCAAACCACTTATATATAACGATAAAATGTTACCAATAGTATTTTCTTTTATAGAATAAAAAAGAAAAAATAATTCCAAAGAATTTTTTTCTATAAATTCATTGTGACGCACTATGCCAAGCGGCCCCAAAATAAAATGCAAATAACCAATAATGATGTCCGCAAAATTATTCTTAACATAGGTATTAATTTTTTTAAAGCAGGTATCAATAAAATCATAATCAATTTTACTAAAATCCACTGTTTTTGAATAGTTGATGATATATATAATTACAAGCAAAAGGGCATCCTCTTTTGAAGAGGTTTGTAAAAAAGCCGGTATTGTGTAATCCTCTCCAAATGGAGGAAAACCATGTAATCTTATGATATCAAAATCAATTTTATACTGATTCATAGCCTCACTGTTCCACTGGTTTGGCCATATAAAGCCATTGCTACCATTAAACAAACTATCAATACCTTCCTTATTCCAGGGGATAATCTCCAGTATCTCATTAAATAAACTATCGGTGTATGGTAAATAATATAAAAACCAAAAAATGAATTGAAGCTTTTCCTTATACAATGCCTTTAAACTGTTATCATCTATCATGGCTTTTACATCCTATCAATATGCTGTGTATAGTATTTATTAATAAAATTTGATATATATAGTATAAAAATCAAGTCTTTTCTATTTAAGAAACCATACACAATGAGGTATTAGTCATGGATTAGAATAACATTACAATACGTTATGTCATCCTGAAGGAGTGCTGACAATTGATGAGTCTTTTTTTAGCAACAATTAGATTTTATATAATCGAGTAGAATGCCAATATTATCTATCTATCTATCTATCTATCTATCTATCTATCTATCTATCTATCTATCTATTTACGTACATTTCATATCTAACAATTCAAACCCTGAATTGCAAAAAAAAAATGGGTCAGAGCCGTTTTTGTTTTCACAAGAGAAAAAGTGGCTTCATGCACCTGCATCCAAATACGCCATACCTCCCTGTATGGCTGTTTATTGTTGTTTTGACGACAGTGGTGAATTATTTTTGTTTATACAAGAAGGGATTCTTCGTCTGCGCCTCAGAATGACAGGCGTTACTTTTTTTTAAAAGGAATGTTAGATATATCTTCATGTTTCTTTCTCATATTTTCTTTTGTTGGGCGACAAAAGTTTTATCGTTTCGTAAGGGGATATTTATGCGCTAAATACCCCCTTACCAACCCCCAAAGCGCACCTCAGGCGGCGGTGTGCCTTATCCCGCTGTATGGATTATATCCCTGCCATCGTGCTGCGGAAGACATCCTGTCTTTGTCCTCGCACGAGCCGTATGGCGCTACGGCATCCATGCCTCCCCTGAATTCCTTTAATCCAGCAGTGATGAAAAATGGGGTCAGAGCATGTATAACTTTTTTTTGGTAGTAAAAGTTTTATCCTTTCGTAAGGGGACATTTATGCGCTAAATGCCCCCTTACCAACCCCCAAAGCGCACCTCAGGCGGCGGTGTGCCTTATCCCGCTATATGGATTATATCCCTGCCATCGTGCTGCGGAAGACATCCTGTCTTTGTCCTCGCACGAGCCGTATGGCGCTACGGCATCCGTGCCTTCGCTGAATTCCTTTAATCCCGCAGTGATGAAAAATGGGGGCAGAGCCGTTTTTGTTTTCACAAGAGAAAAAGTGGCTTCATGCGCCTGCATCCAAATGCGCTGAACCTTCCTATATGGCTGTTTATTGTTGCGATGACACACCCCCCGGTATCCCCATTTATAAAAGGTGGGAATGGTGTGAAAATGTTCAACAGCACAAAAACTCATAAAATTTCGTAATTTTAAAAAAGGGAAAATTTTTTCTGATGGTATAGTGTTCACTTAACAATAAATAAGCACGAATTTCTATCTCTTTTTAAAATCTAAAACATTTTTACATCCAGTACACAATACAGTATGCCCATAAAACAATTCCTAACAGCTAATATCTACATCACCAGCAACCACCAAATCCACGCTACAACTTTCAACATTATAACTTTCAACTTTCAACTGTTACGTCTCAATCCCCTATCAGCGGGGCAGTTTTCAGACGTGGAGCGATGAGCTCTACCTTTCAGTTGTAAAAAGTTTTATGGTCTCAATCCCCTATCAGCGGGGCAGTTTTCAGACTGTACTATCTATCCTTCCAGAAGTCATACTGGCAGACTACGTCTCAATCCCCTATCAGCGGGGCAGTTTTCAGACTATCTTGCATACGGGGATATAAGTCATGGAATTAATGTAGTCTCAATCCCCTATCAGCGGGGCAGTTTTCAGACTAGTAGGTTTTATTAATAAAGGCAAGCCGGGGTATAATCTTAGTCTCAATCCCCTATCAGCGGGGCAGTTTTCAGACTCGATAGAGAACTCGTGCGGATGGCGCAGAAGATCCTGGTCTCAATCCCCTATCAGCGGGGCAGTTTTCAGACCCTTACCCTGTAAACCTCTGGAATTTCCAGCGTTTTTAAGCCCATTTTCGCCAACCTATCGCAAAAATCACTATTTTTTCCATGATTTTGTATTACAAACTTGTAACTGCTGGATTTTCCAGCACTTCCACGTGCGCCAACCTCCCCCCAAAAACGCCACTTTTTACACTTTTAGCAGGTTGGCGATATACAAAGTTGTATATCATGGTACTGTTTTCAAAGAATATCTTACATCATCTGTTACTGCCTATAGCATGAAGCATTTCCTGTCAACTATTTTTTTACTTCTGTGAAAAATTTTACCGTAACTATCGCCCATAAAAATTACAATGGGGTCAGAGCATGTATAACTTTTGTTGGGCGACAAAAGTTATATCCTTTTGTAAGGGGATATTTATGCGCTAAATACCCCCTTACCAACCCTGTGGAGCCACCTCAAACGGCGGTGTGCCTTATCCCGCTGTATGGATTATATCTTTGCCATCGTGCTGCGGAAGACATCCTGTCTTTGTCCTCGCACGAGCCATATGGCGCTACGGCATCCATGCCTTCGCTGTTTTTTCATTTTTACTCAGTAGGGATCACTTTTTGTAACAGAACATTCACTATTCACTTCAAAATCTCATAGGTGTGACAAAAAATGGGGTCAGAGCTTAAAACTTTTTCAAAACAACTATCGTTGCCATGACAATGTACTTTACAAAACATGGCGTATTGTGTATATTGAAAACAGCTTCGTAACGCATTATTGACTGTATGGAGCATTCCTGATAACGGATGATGGATTTCTGGAACCAATAGCTGAGTAACAACCGCTTATGAATGGTGATGACCCTATTAATATTGCATTAACCGATACTATTGATCTGCATGTGTTTCATCCTGCAGACATTACAGCAATTTTAGATGAATTTTTGAACAATGCTGTAC
>DAOLVF010000080.1:0-1397 GCA_035420565.1 Spirochaetota bacterium
CCAACTATCGACAAAATTTTGTCATAATCAATATTAACATATGACTGCATTTGTTTGTGAGGCATGGTCCTTATGCGTGCAAAGTATCGTAAATATTTTGATTCATCAGAGAACTGATAGAAGAGACGGCGCATCATATCCTCATCAGATGGCTTAATAGGCCTGAACTTAACAACCAGCCCATCTTTAAACGTTTTCATAGTTTCAAGTGTTATTGGATAGTTAATGATATTTTTAATTACATATATCTGATCAGGATATACCAATCCTGCTTCTTTTGCCTGATTTAAAATTTTAATCCTGTGATTGGGATGAGCAATATCAATAAGAGCTAATGCTCGCTCACGAATAGATTTTCCAAAAAGATTAGCAACACCATATTCAGTCACAACATATCGTGTTACTCCCAGCATGGAACGAACCTGCTCGGTTTCAGTATGCCTGATTACAATGTTACTATCGCCATGCTGATCAACTGAACGAAGTGCAACAATTGCTTTGCCACCACGGGAAAATGCTGCCCCAACAGCAAAATTAAGTTTGCTCTCATATCCTGATAAAAGATTGTCACCTGAATAAAACACAACCGATTCACCTGATATATCAATTTTCTTTACATTCATGACACTTACCAATTTGGGTATGCGCTGCAAAATGGTTGGATAGGTAAGGCGCATCAGAGGCAAAAATTCAAAATTAGGGTTATGGTCTACATAATCATACAACATGCGTGTTCCATAGCAGTAGCTCAATGTAACTGGAGCTAAATTATTGATCCCTCTGCCATGCTTCAATGCTTTTGATTCGATTAAATCAATAATCCAATCAGAAACAACATGACTATAAACTTTAAGCTCTCGCCTGGCATGTAAATGTTGTGCGATAGCATCAAACTGTCGTCCAACATGGAGAGCAACTACTGAACCATCATCAATAAGGTTTGCGACATGCCAACCTATCTTGTCCATCATTGGGTCATATTGCTTAAGCTCACGTTCAATTAATGGTACATCGCTTTCCAGTATGTAATCGATTGCATCAATATGTATAGCTGTGTCACCCATGGTTATTGGGACATGAGGGTTAACTTCGGCAATGACTATCTTTGCATTTTCTATAACAATATTTGCAATATCAATTGCTATTCCTAAACTCATAAATCCACGATGGTCTGGTGGTGAAGTTTGAATAATTGCCACATCAACACCAATTGCACGGCTGGAAAAAATAAATGGGATTGCGACCAGATGAGCAGGTACAAAATCAGCTTTACCCTGTTCAATATCTTTACTGATACTTTCTCCTGTATTAAATGTTTTAAGTCTGTATTTGTATTGATGTTCACCGGTTTTAAGATAATCACCCAATGTAATGAGCTGGATTATTTCCAGATCCTG
>DAOLVF010000080.1:1497-6770 GCA_035420565.1 Spirochaetota bacterium
CACCGGTTTTAAGATAATCACCCAATGTAATGAGCTGGATTATTTCCAGATCCTGTAAGCTGGTTGCATCTGATTTAATCATTTGCTCAACAGTACAGATAGGCATTGCAGGACCACTGCTTAAAAATAATCGAGACCCTGGTTTTATAATCTCATATAGTTTATTGAAATTGATTTTTTTTGACTGATAAATATCATTATGCATTTTTTTTAATTGCATTAAATTACCTCGTAATGGTAGTATAACCAATAGTATATTTTATATTTTTTTCGTATTTTGTCAACAATTTGATGTAATGCATTCATGCAAAGAGTTGCACGGTGTGGGAACCTTTACCAATAACGTTTTATGGGCTTACCATTTGAAAAAGCTTTAGCACCATAACTTTGTTCTCACAATGGTATTAAAAGGTATAGTTTTCAATGTTCATTTTATTTATTGACACATTTATTTATGTAGTATTTAATTAGTCTATATAGACTTTATTTTATAGAGGAGTTAACCATGGAAATCAACCTTGAGAAAAAAGGAAATACAATTGATATTAAAGTTAAGGGCGACATCGAAATGATGACCATTAAAGAGTTTAAGGAAAAGCTTCTATCAATTGGTGAAGAAAATGATATTGATATCACACTTGACCTTTCAGAGGTTGATTATATCGATTCGTCTGGTGTTGGAGTACTTATAAGCCTTAATAAAATTCAAAAGAAAAAGGGAAAAAAATTAGAGCTTGCAAAAGTTAGCCCTAAAGTACTTAATGTTTTAAAGCTTAGTTCACTATCTGAAGTATTTAATTTATGATATGATAAAGCCTGAACAATCTATTTTTTATTCCAGATGAACTATCAAAACTACAGAAGTGGCATAGGTTTTGACGCCCACCGTCTAATAGAAGGGCGCAAGCTTATTTTAGGAGGAGTCCATATCCCATTTGATTTTGGGCTCTCAGGACATTCAGATGCTGATGTAGTTACCCATGCAATTATTGATGCGTTATTAGGTGCCAGCAGCATGGGCGATATAGGAAGGTTATATCCCGATACCAGCCAGCAATTCAAGGATACATATAGTATCGATTTGCTGCATAATACCTACCTCCTTCTTTTAAAAAACAATATAACAATTATTAATATAGATTCAATCATTCTATGCCAAAAACCAAAAATAGTGCCCTATATTGAAGAAATGAAAAATAAATTATCAATGGCATGCGGGAACATGCCTGTTGCAAATATATCAATGAAGGGGAAAACAACCGAAGGCATGGGGTTTACCGGTACTGGAGAAGGAATAGCTGCATTAGCAACCTGTCTTATTTACTGTAACAAATAATGATACGCCCTTACTAATAAATCAACAAATACATGTTGACAGACAGTTATCCATCAATATTGATTGTTCATTTGGAGAATGGATTTTTGCCATTGTTATTATATTTTCAACGGTCGTTGCAGACACTCTTCCAGATACTAACAGTACAATGCTATGAGCGCAAACAGCATTGTTTGGCGATAGTTATCCTGAATCATGTCCTGAATTTTATTTCAGGATCTCATGGTGAAAAGAGTTTCCGGATCAAGCCCGAAATGACAGTGGTGATGACCTGTCATTCTGAAGCGAAGTCGAAGAATATCGTCGTTTTGTGAACGAATAGATTCTTCGGTCGCTACTGCTCCATCAGAATGACAATACTGCGATAATGCTTCTCTCGCCTTACGAAGGGCAGGGGTCGGGAATGAGGTAAATAATTCTATTTTCTGAGGAGGATATATACTATGATAAAAAATGATATTGAATTGCTGAAACGAGGTGTTGAAGAGATCATTCCGATGGATGAATTTGAAAAAAAAATAGAGCATTCAGAAAAAGAAAACAAACCTTTAATCATAAAAGCTGGTTTTGATCCAACCGCACCTGATATTCACTTAGGCCATACTGTTTTACTCAGAAAGATGCGGCACTTTCAGAAGATGGGGCATACTGTTATTTTTCTCATTGGCGATTTTACTGCAATGATCGGGGACCCATCTGGAAAATCACAAACACGAAAACGATTAACCCGTGAAGAGGTATTAAAAAATGCAGAAACCTACAAAAAACAGGTTTTTAAAATTCTTGATCCTGAAAAAACTATTATTGATTTTAACTCACGATGGTGTATGCCCATGACTTTTGCTGATGTTTTGGATCTGGCTTCGCGCTACAACGTTGCCCGTATGTTAGAGCGTGATGACTTTGCAAAACGCTATAAAGAAGGCATTCCTATTTCCATACTGGAGTTTTTATACCCATTGATTCAGGGTTATGATTCAGTAGCATTAAAGGCTGATATTGAATTAGGAGGTACCGATCAGAAATTTAATCTTTTAGTTGGAAGAGACCTCCAGCGTGAATATGGTCAGGAACCGCAGGTTATCCTGACATTGCCACTTTTAGTAGGACTCGATGGTCAACAGAAGATGAGTAAATCTTTGAATAATTATATTGGCATCGATGAAGACCCTCAACAGATATTTGGCAAGGTTATGTCAATCTCGGATGAGCTGATGTTTTTATATTTTGAACTGGTTACTGATGTCCCAGAACTTGAGATAGATGGTTTTAAAAAAGGCATCCAGGATGGGTCGGTACATCCAAAAGATGTCAAAGTACGGCTTGCAAAAGAGATATGTGCACAATTTTATAACGAAAAGATTGCAGAGGAAGCAAAGTTGGAATTTGATAAGATTTTTGTTCAAAAGGATCTTCCATCTGATATGCCGGAATATAGAATACCTGAATCAGAAAAGAAAAATAATACTATCTGGATTGTAAAATTGCTTGTTTTATCAGGCATGGCTAAAACAAATGGCGAAGCACGACGACTTGTTGAAGGTGGCGGTGTTTACATTGATGGTAACAAAGTGGAAAATCCCGATGCTGAAATATTGTGCGATAATCCTTTCATTATTAAAGTTGGCAAACGGCGTTTTGTAAAAATAATTCTTTCATAACTATCGTGTAAATAATTAATTTTTTTGGTAACATTGTAACCATAACTATGTCTGAATATAGTGATAATGAACTCATTGATAGGGTAATTGCAGGTGACACCAATGCATTTACGGATATTGTAAAGCGATACCAGAATAAAATATTCAGGTATATCTATACGCGTGTTTATAATTACGATGAAGCATGTGATATGACACAGGATGTATTTGTTATTACCATGGAATCGTTAAAAACGTTTAGACGCGAGTCACAATTTTCAACATGGCTTTTCAGCATTGCTGTTAATTACTGTAAAAATTATAGGCGAAAACACAGGCATAAAATTTATTCAATTAATAACGCAGATGATGAAATGGAATTTCAGATTCCTGATTTACGGCAAAATCAGGAGGAGATGGCAATCACCAATGAATCAATGCAAATACTTCTTGAAGAGCTTCATAAACTTCCCGATGATTACCGGGATATACTTATATTGCGCGATATTGAAGGCGAGTCATACACTACCATTGCACAGATGTTACAGCTAACATTAGCCAATGTAAAAGTAAGGATACACAGGGGACGTGAAATGCTAAAATCACGCCTGGAAAAAAGGGGGCTTATATGAATCACATACCAATATATAAGTTATCCGAGTTTTATGATGACATACTGGATGCCCATGAAAAAGAAGAAATTAAGTCACATCTTGACCAATGCCCGGAATGCCAGAAACATTTTGAACAATTGCATACCATGGTAAATCTTTTATCATGTTTACAAACTATATCCTTAAAAAGAGAAAGCTTTGCGCTGGATACAATTCAAAAAATAAAAAAGCACCATGCCCACAAGCGCTATTATGCCACAATGCGGGGATCATTTATTGCAGCTATCATTTTATTAGCAATAATAACATTCCTACCCGAATCAATAAAACATGATACATCATTTGAAAACATTGCTAAAATTAGCAATTCACAAAACGACCAATTAAAGCTGGATTGCATTATCCCTGTTACCATGGATTTTAATACTGCCCTATTGCTGTTACAACAAAATAATGCACGTATACTTCACTCATCCGAATCATATATCATTGCTGAGTCAGACGTTAATAGCTTTTCTTCAATCAGACAAATGATTAATGGTAGCGATAGTTATCGTAAAAATATCCTTTCAGATGTTGCAGTCAATCATACTAACAAGTATAATAAACACTATCCACAGCTTACCCATGCAAATAAGAAAAAATATATTTTCCGTCTACAATTGCGTTAGTATTTTGTTTTGGTATATTTAAAAAAATTATTTTATTGCATCAACAATAGCAGTAAATAATCAACAATGCAGTTTTTCAAAAATTTCATATAATGAAAATTCAGCTTTTAGATGCATCCTTATCTTGTAACGTGTTTATAGCCGTTATAAAATCATTATAAAAATCAACGAGTAGATCGCCTCCTCTTAATTTTCTAAATTGAGGCGTGTTACCATTTTGAATTTCTTTACAGTAATGACGCATAACATAAATTGGGCCTGCCACCTTATGGGTAATGTATATCCCATATACAAACAGCCCTATTGCCTGAAGTATTGTTAGCCCAATGGCAAGATACAGTAATGTATAATTATTTACTTTTATAGCCCGAAGCAGACCTAAATTTTCCCTGAACGTTTTTTCACCCGTTACAACTATTTCATTATTGCTATCCATCAATGTTGGTGTCGTTATAAACATCTCTATTAAACTATCCTGATTACCAGCTATTTGTGCAATATAATCACCGTTGGTAAGCACAAAAGATAATAATATCCCTGCAAATATGACAAGAATTAAAAGCGGAATTATCAAAAACTTAAGCGATATTGTAATCTGGATAGGTCGGTCAATCAAATACTGTTTTCTTTGTATAGCCATATATAACCCCTTTAGTAATTTGATATAGTTTGTGCTGCATATGGCGCTATTATATATTGGCAATGATAACTCAGGATACTTGTAATATATACTACTTTTTTTTAACCTATCGATGTTTTGTTATTACGTCAACAAAGATTTATATCATTAACATTTAAACTTGACAATTGTGTAATACACAAATATACTATATAAAAATACATACAAAAGGGCTATGTATATGATAACCTTAAGTTTAATAGGTTCGTTTTTAGCATCATGTATGCTAATATTTACTATTGTTTACGGTTTATATAAAAACTTTCAAGATAGGGTAATGCGCTACTACTCGTATTTTGGTTTTTGTGCCTTTGGTATCCTTTTTACCATGTT
>DAOLVF010000080.1:6870-9656 GCA_035420565.1 Spirochaetota bacterium
TGCGCTACTACTCGTATTTTGGTTTTTGTGCCTTTGGTATCCTTTTTACCATGTTTTTAACCTACGCATTTCCTGATAAACTTGATCTTACCCTTATTAATAAGATAACGCAGGCTTCCACTGTACTAACATTCTCCGCACTATTTGTATTATCATTAATATTTCCAAAAACAGAAAAACAGGTCCCTTTCTTCATTATTGTATTAATCTTAATCCCTGCTTATATCTTTGCTTATATAGCAGTATTCACCGATTTAAATATCACCGCTGCATATTTCAAGGATGGGGAATTGGTGCGTGAATTTAAGCCATTTTATACCATATATTCAGTTGTTTCTTTTGTTTATATACTATTAGGGGTTATAAACTTCATACGAAAGTACATAACTACAAAAATAGATCTCTACCGTAAGCAGATGAGGTTTGTATTTATTGGTACAGGTATTGCCATGACATTTGCTGCAGTATTTTCGATTATCATGCCACGTTTCTTTAATTTTGTTGACCTCTATGTTTTAGGGCCATCGCTTGCAGCATTCATTGGAGTATCATCTCTGTTCTATGCAGTCATTTCATATCAACTGATGGATATACGAACCGCCATACACAAAACCACCATGTACGCCATCATTTCCGCGGTCATATTCCTTCCCATATTTGCACTGCTACAGATCTATGACATTAACATCTATGGGTTGAAAAATATTCCTGTATTTGTGATAGCTCTGGTTATTGTTGTTGTTTTTATGATCCTTTCAAAATATGTTCAGCCCGTCATTGATAAAGCTTTTAAGCGCAAGCACTATGCATTACAGGAATACCTTGATACCTTCGTCAGGGAAATTAGCAATCTACGAGATATTGATGAATTATTAAAAAGGACTGTTTCAACCATCCACAACACTTTCTTCTTAAAAACAACCTATATTCTGATGTATGACAATGAATCACGCAGCTATCAAATAAACTACTCTATGGGCATGGCGCCGGTATCTCCCTCCATACCGCGGTTATCGCCAATTGTACGCTGGTTTAACCGTAATCAAACGATAGTTACTATAGATAATGTGTACATGGATGAAGCATCATTCAAAGATGTTCGTGATGAATTCATCCAATATTTTACAGTAAATAATATTGTTATCATGATACCCATATATCATCGAAGGGTTTTAGTAGGGGCACTATGCTTAGGTGAAAAAGATACGTTTGCATCATACAAACCTGATGAGATAGAACTTTTAAAATTTCTTTCCAGCGAAACAAATATCAATATTTCTCATGCGATAACATTTCAGGAAGCTAAAAAAGAACAATTGTTGCAAAGAACAATCTCCGTTTCAAGCGATCTGCTATCAAAAGCTGTACCAAAAGCATTGCCAAACATTACCGGAATCAAATTTGGTGCATTCTATATACCGCGCCAGGGCGGTGGTATTGATTACTTTGACTTCATACGACCTGGATTACAGGGTATAGGAACTATCGCCACCGACATTGCCGGAATAGGTATTCAAAGTGCATTGTATTCGGTGCTCATGCGTTCAGCATTCCATGCAAGTCTAAGCGACGCACATTCTTCATACAATATCATCCAGACATTAAATAAGGTAATTTATAATTATTCGCAAGGGAAGGGAATTTTGATTACTGCTTATTACTACTTTATTGATGCCCGCAATATGCGTCTTATTTATACCAACGCAGGTTTCCCGCCAATGGAATTGTACCGAGTTGAAAAAAGTGCTTTTTCATCACTGGACACTGAAGGGATACCATTGGGATATGATCCAACGTTTAACTACGGTATGGGCAGAACAAATATCCTGCGAGGCGATATCGGAATTTTATATTCAAAAGCATTGATTACATCAAAAAATTCACGTGGCGAGGTCTTCACGCTGGAACGTCTGCAATCTATTATAAAAGATAACCGAATGAAAATGCCATCAGATATTGCAACCATAATACAGGATGAGTTCAAAGCATTTTTAGGTATAAGCTCCCCTGAATCTGATATTGTTGTGATACTATTTAAAGCATATTAATTACATGACACCGGCCATGAGTGTTAATCCTTCCTCAACACTATACTGTGGAGAAAATCCTAACTCCCTGATTACCTTTGCCGGGTCACTTATTGATCCTTTGATATCACCGGGTCTTGCTTCAACATAATGTACTTTAATAGTTTTTTTATAAATATTTTGCAAGATAGTTATCAGAGAATTTATGTCAGTGGCTTTACCATATCCCACATTGTAATAATGAAAACCTTTGTCCAGTTTTTCCAGAGCCAGCATATTTACCTGTACAACATCTTTCACAAATATAAAATCACGGTATTGCGTTCCATCACCATATACAGTGATATCCTTACACATAGCCATCCTTATTTGTAAAAATTGAAATAACACCCGAGTATGGTGACGAAGGATCCTGCCCTGGACCAAACACATTGAAATAACGGAGCGATACCGTTGTTAATCCATACAACTCATTATACAGTCGAAGATAAACCTCCGAAATATATTTATCTGCACCATACGGTGATTTTGGGAAAACCGGAGAATTTTCTTTCTTGGGAATTTCTGGATGATCACCAAATATAGCCGCTGAACAGGCAAATATTACTTTTTTAACCCCATTTTGTCTACATGCTTCAAGAACATGTAACGTTCCCTTTGCATTCGATTCAAATGTTGCCGGAGGATTTTCTATTGATTGCTGTACCGAAGCAACAGCAGCTTCATGAAACACAGCATCACAGCCTTTAACAGCTTCAC
>DAOLVF010000081.1:0-9605 GCA_035420565.1 Spirochaetota bacterium
AGCGTTGGAAGTATGATTTTTTAGAATTTTTATTTTTGTTCAGAGGCTTCAATTACAATAATTATACACTAAAATAACTTTATGAATAAAAGTATATTATTAACATTTTTTGTAATTACTTTATCCTGGACAAACATCGTCAATGGACAGATACAATTACCAGAACATAGTATCGCAAAAAAAAATCTTATCATCAAAAGCAATCAAGTATCATTAGCACCACTTTATTCAATATCACACTATATAAAAAGAAACTTGACTATTGATAAGCCAACGTTGGGGATTGAAGCATTATATATATTTCCAAAACATAACAATATAAAAAATTTTCATACCTCTGCAAGAAAGCTATATATCATCAATGTTCTCCATGCTATAAGTACTATGGAAGGAATGCAATATTATTCACAATCTAAGGGGAAAATGGGTACTCTTTTTGAAAAATCGTATATTATAAATAACAAAACAATGGAACGTGTACCCGATCCAAAAATTAGTGTATTAAAACCCGAATATAACTTTTATGCTTTACAAAAAGATAATATTCTGGGTCAAAACATATATTGCTATACTATAACAATATACAATGAGTATATCATGTTTACAGTTCACAATAGTACTGCTATAACGTATGGATTACTAACATTAATAGATAAAGAACAATTTAAGCTTTATGGATTTATTGAAGAAGACAATAAAAATATAAATATATATCTTGTTTACTCAATCAATACAAGACAGCTATTAATACCCATTCAAAAACTTACTCTATCATTACAAAACCGTGCTGATGCCATTGCATTATGGATTTATAAAAAATTATCATAATTAAGTAGAATATAAAACAATTTTTAATACACAAACATAACATAATAAAAAAGCCATCCTATAAGGGATGGCTTTTTTATATTAAATTATTTATAATATCAATCCCGGCAGCGTCCTACTTTCCCACACCGTTACCAGTGCAGTATCATCAGCGATGAGGGGCTTAACTTCTGTGTTCGGAATGGGAACAGGTGTTTCCCCCTCTCTATAACCACCGGGAAGAATGTTCTTACCGTGTGTTTGACCTTATAAAAATATATAAAAAAATTGTCAACGGAATTTTTAAATTTTTTCAGTAATTTGAAAAAATTTTACTTCGTTTTTACTAATTTTATCTCAAAAATATTTTCCTTCAAAAAAAACGGCTCACAATTAAAATTTTATTGCATGGTAATAATCATTATATTACAATGCCTTTAGATATATAAGTACTTTGGGAGGCTATTATGAATCTTGAAACAACCACGTGTATTTCGTATGAACACTTACAATTATTAAAACACCATGCTGATAACAATAAACTATCGCTCCATTCATGTATTGTTGCTTTGATAAACTACACGGTTTTGCATAAAACTATAGCGGTAAAGGCATATACACGGTTATCATACAGGAAACGGTACATCCAGTGGAAAAGGCTCCATATAATGCTGTTAGAGCATGAATATGAGTTTATTCTTGATCTCAAGAAGGTTTACAAGATGTCGTTTGCAAAGCTTATAGCCTACTGTATCGACAACTATCTGTATGAATTTCTTGAAGCCTTAGAAAAAGAAGATAATACCGATAACTATCGATGTGGAGGCTATACATTCAGGTTTTTCTTAGAAGACGGGATACAATGTTGCCAATTTTACTGGGGACCACCGCCGGAAATACTAAAACGAGCACTCCAAACATCATGAAACATCAAAATCTTCTCTAATACTATCGCACAACTTTATTAAATACTTTATGAACATTTTAAAGTACAGTAAAATAGTTTACAAAACATGAGAATATTTTCACTATAATAATTATGATTCAACAACCATTATCACCCCATGAACAAAAGCTCATATCCATAGTACCCGATGGTTATGCTCCTATGCGTCTTGATGTATATTTAGCACATCGGTTCACCTATCTTAGCCGTACAAAATGGCAACATGAGATCAAAACCGGGAAGATAGTGGTTAATGAAAAACAGGTAACCAACCCGCACTATATTGTTTATCAACATTACATAATTGAGTATAAGCGCCCGTCAGTTCAGGAACCTGCAATAATACCCCATTACACAATACTCTATGAAGATGATTACATCATTGCTGTTAATAAACCGGGCAATCTTCCCACACATCCAGCAGGGAAATACTTTCACAATACCCTCACAATGTTGTTGTGGAACGACATCGGTATCCAATGCATGCCCCTCAACCGTTTAGACCGGGAAACCTCTGGAGTTGCAGTGCTTGCTAAAAGTGGAAGTATTGCATCAGCATTTTTAAAATATTCACATACTATCGCCAAACAATATTATGCGATAGTTACCGGCAATTGTTCTTTTTCTGAAATAACAGTTGCCATGCCCATAGGATTGTCCCCCACTTCATCAATCAGGAAAAAACGCTCTGCCTATACAGACGCACACTGGCAGGCACAAACACACATCAAAGTGCTTCAACACTATGACACATGCACGTTAATTGAAGCCACACCCAAAACAGGGCGGACTCATCAGATACGCGTCCATTGCGAGCATATTGGCCACCCCATTATTGGTGATACCCTTTACTGTAACAGCGATACTACATTTATTGAATATATCAAAAACAAAGGTGCTCTATTGCGTGAATTTCAACGCTGCGCTTTGCACGCTCACATATACAAGTTTTATCATCCATTCCTACAAAAGATGATTGCAATAAAAGCACCAATGCCACACGATATGCATACATTTTTATTACGATTAGATAAAAACTATGGCACAACCAACAATACCACCAAAAGCTAAACTTTTTATTGGACTGTTAACCTCCCATGACGAGGTGTTATTTCATGTCATCAATATATTAAAAAAAAAATTTGGGGTTATTGATCTTCAATCTGAACCCATTCCGTTTTCTCATACTGATTACTATAGTACTATCGGGAAAAATCTTTACAAGGTACTTATTGGTTTTAACAGGCTTATAAAAAGAGAAGAAATTGCAAAAATTAAACTATTTACCAACAAAGTTGAAAATAAATTCTTAAAAAACGGCAACCGAACCATCAACATAGACCCCGGTTACCTCACCCTGTCCAATGTTTTTTTGGTTTCATGCAAAGATTATTTTCATAGAATATATATTGGCAGGGGAATATATGCAGAAAATGAATATCGGTATGTTGCTAAACACTACCATCCATGGGAATGGACATATCCCGATTATCAAAAAAAAGAGTACCTCCAGTTTTTTGAAACACTCAGAAGCATCTATTACGAGCAGATAAAAAAATAATAGTAACTGCCATCAGTACAAAAAAAATTGCGGCAATGGTTCCACCGGTTTTAATTGGTAAAGCTGTGTAAGCTGTGCTGCAACCTGTTCACCATTGTCGATGGAACCAAATATA
Source organism: Spirochaetota bacterium (assembly GCA_035420565.1). Taxonomy (GTDB): domain Bacteria; phylum Spirochaetota; class UBA4802; order UBA4802; family UB4802; genus UBA4802. The sequence goes on from DAOLVF010000081.1 coordinate 3,430, forward strand.
GCAAAAAAAAGCTGATTGGAAATATTTTTATTAATTGTGTGTATACAAAGCGCCTGAAACACCTTTGCAAACAGATCATCCTTTTTAATTTTTAATACATCAGTAAATACTTTGAGAGCTTTTTCATAATTTTTCTGGTTAACATTAATAATACCTGTAAGCATTGCTGCAAAATAATTTTTTTTATTTATCGTTAGTGCAGTAGTACAGTCATTCAGCGCCTTTTCATAATTTCCCAAAAAATAATGCGCTAATGCACGATTATAATACATAGAATCATTTTTCATCTTCAGTTGTATCACAATATTAAAATATTCAATTGCTGATGCAAAATCATTTAATTGCATAGCACTGAGGGCACATAGATAATACCCCTGAACAAAATTTGGTTTGTGCTCTACAACCTTTTTGCTCCAGTTTAGCGCGTTTGAAAAATCAAGTAACTGATAATAGACACCTGCTATATTATATTCTATAAATGCGTTATAGGTATTGTTACTGTTTGCCTCACGAAAGAACTGCAATGCTGTAGCCCATTGACTGCGCAATGCATGGATATATCCTGCAGCATTTTGCGCACGCGAAAATTTTGGTTCCATTGCCAGTGCAATAAAAAGTTCTTTTAACCCCTCATCATATTTATTTTTATTAATCAATGTTATTGCTTTAAAATAAAAAACTTCTTTTACTGGTGGAAAGTCCTTCATAAAATTATTTATATGCTTTTCCATTAAACCATAGTAGCCATTTAAATATAATGTATTGATAGTAGCCAGAAGATCATACATGGCAATATAATCGATGCAATGTTCACCCTCATTATGGTGATATAATAACGCTGTATCACGTCGCGAAGATGCAAACTCCTGTGATTGAATAAGAAGTAACAAAAAAACAATAATAATTAATTTTTTCATGTATACCTTTTTATGCTAAAAAGGCTGCGCGCTGCACAGCCTTTTTTATCAATGCATTGCATACATCATATAAAAATCTGGCACTGAACAGTTATCCTCTTGTTTTTATAATCATCTGCCTCATCCTTCAATTCCTGAGCATATTCTACCTTAACGTTGGCGCTATGCCCTTTTAAGTAATAGTTCAATCCACCAGCAATCTCGGACACCTTGTTTTTGTCACCTGCTAATGATTCGGTATCTTTATAATAAAAACGAGCAACTGGCTGCCATGTGTTATTGATCAAGAAACCACCTTCTGCAAAAAACATCTTTGCTTTGTCAGCACCTTGAGTACCGGCAGCAACAGGGTCTATATCAAAAAAAGGACTATTTTTTACATATACATACGCTGCCTGCAGTGTTAGCGCATTGTTTGTACCAATAGGATGATCAAAATAGGCATCGACTGTCCATGCATAATAATTTTTTGCATCACTGCCATCATCATAAGCATCGGGCTGATAATCCAATCCAGCGCCAAAGCTTATGATGCTTTTTTTACCCAGATAGTTGCCGCTATAAAAGAAACCATCCTCAGCATCTTTAAGATTAATCTGAATACGTCCGGTTACTCGTGGCATGTCATCTTCATTAACAACTGTGTTTGTCGTTGTATCTAATTTTCTATCCTGTCCATCCCATGCTCCAACTCGGTAATCAACCAATCCATTGAAAAGCAGCCCTCTCAATTCAACACCAGTATCACGCCACACATTGCTACCGACAGGGACAACGGCTGCGGTATAATCGGCACACAAAAGCGTTGCGGCTGACTGACGGTCATGATGCATGAATGGTAAAAGGATATGACCAAACGCTATCTTCAGTTCCTTTGCAATAGTAAAATCAATATACGCATCCTGAGTGTATAAATTTTTTGACTCATTACCCTCCTGGTTTGGCGCATCGGTTTCCATAAAAAACTCAACATTCTGAGCAGCCTGTCCTTTCACAATGATACGGGAGCGTCGCAACTTTGTATCTTTTGACCAGTAATCCTCATCGCCTGTGGCAGTGGCGCCTTCTTTTTGCAATGAATATGCCTGCACCTGTAACAGATAGTGGAGTTCTATAAACTGATCATCACCCAACGTTAGCTTAGCAATACTATCCGCAGCAAACACCGGTGCAGCTACGCCAGCAACCATAACAATCGCAACTAAAAATTTTAAAAAACGCATACACTGATCCTCCTTAAAAATTTTTTAGATTTTTTGCAAAAACATTGGTAAAGATAATAATTTTTGCTTTTGTATTTCACAGGGTTATTTTTTCAATGATTTTTTGTATTAATTGCCCTGTGAATATCTTTTTAATTCAATTGAATAACCTCAACAATTGTAGCGTTAACCATCCATAGGAAATCATGCTCATGCGGTTTTCAAACTGTTTTTGAGGCATTCCTTATTGGTACTGTAACGCCCTCTTTGCCTGTTCATTGAGCCAAAATATTGTTGTATTTTAGGAGTAAACAATATACTACTGTGGTTTTGTTATCCATACTGTTGCTGGGGAGGTATTTCTATGAGGTTTGCATACCATTTCAAAAAATGGCATCTTTTTTATCTTTTTCTGATATTGATAGCGGCATACTACATAGTGGCAACGCATCCATTGGGAACATATAATGCCTATCCCGATAAACTATCGCCCAAAGAAAAGGAAAGCTCACTCTCGACATTGCCGCTTGATACCAGAAGCCCCTGTCCAAAATTCAGGGCTAACGGACTGCAAAACGGCAGAACCACTGTGCAATCAAAGGCATCCATGGTGCAGCCATGGGAATTTAAAACAGGCAAAGGTATTTTCAGCTCGCCTGTTGTTGATGAAGATGGCACGGTGTATATAGGTTCGGCTGACCATTATTTTTATGCAATTACGCAAAATGGTTCATTGAAGTGGAAATGTAAAACCAATGAGATCATTGACTCATCCGCTCTTCTGGACAACAGGGGTTTTGTGTATGTTGGTTCGGGCGATAGTTATGTTTATTGTATCAACCGTGAAACAGGCAGGATTGTCTGGAAATCAAAGGCACATGCGGTGCAGGAAGTTCAGCAACAATTTAAGATCAAAACCTATAATGTTAACTGGTTTGAAGGAAACATTGGCATGCTTCCCGACGGCAGTATTATTGCTCCCAACGACAACTACCTGGTGTACGAACTTGACAGAGCAACAGGACAAAGAAAAACACAGTACATAGCCAATGAGATGATATGGTCGCTCCCTGCTGTGAACACAAAAACAGAAAGGCTTTTCTTTGGCACACAGTTTATGGCACTGAAGAATATCTATTGCTATAACTACAGGACAAAAGAATTGGAATGGACCAACGGTGGCTGGGGTTCCAATGCTGCTTCACCGCTTTTAACCAGCAGTGCTGAAAATGGTCTGGTGATAGTTGGTGGTTATGATGGCTATGTGCGAGCGTATGCGCAGGATAGTGGGAAACAGCTATGGAAAACCGGACTGAGGGATCACATATATGCAAGCCCTGCTCAGCTTTCAAATGGTTTGATACTACAGCCATCAGCAGATGGCACTATCTATGCCCTCAATCCTGATAATGGTTCTATTGTGTGGGCTTACGATACGCTTGAACCAATCCGTTCATCGCCCGCAATTGACGGCAATGATTTTATATATGTTGGTTCCGGTGATGGCAGGTTGTATTGTTTACATCCAGATGGCACATTGCGCTGGTCATATCTATGCATTGATGAAGACAGGAATGACTTAAACAGTTCCCCTGCTTTAGGCAAAGAAGGCATCTACATTGGTGGTGAAAATGGGAGTGTCTTCTTTATTCCCTATGATTATCCATTACATAATACAAGCAGGGATAAGCGGTGTATGGTAATGCGAAGGGAAATGCTTCCTGATGAAGGTGCATATCTCGTGTACACAAATAATTTTGGAAAACTTTTTAAACAGCCGCCAGCAATGATTGATGCCAATCAACCGTTAGCATTTACACTGTTTGTTCGGCGCAATGGCAACACAATAAAATCAGCCATTGACCGTGATACGCTGGATATAAACGTTATGGGAAATCCTTTATTTAAGGTTTTTGTTTCTGCCAACAAGCAGTTTTTTGTCCTTGTGCCCCAGGAGGTGTGGAGCAGCAAAAAATCCAGCACCATAACAGTGCACATAAAAGGAAACTATTTAAGCAATATGCGCAGGTTTGGCCTTAAATTCTTTGGTGGTTCCCGAGGTGGAAATTTTGATGTAACCTATTCTTTTGCCATAGCTCCTCACACTGGTACAATGCCGTATACAATACCGCTTAAAGCAGGAAATAAACAAACGGTATTTGAATTGAAACGGCTTTCAGCACCTAATCCAACCATGCTTCCTTCATGGAATCAGATTGGTTTTGATTCATTGCACTATATAGGCGGGATTGTTTGCAATAGTAACAATGCCATGATTGTCTGGGTAATTGGTGGAAAGCTTAAGGATGGTAAAACCGTCGTTGATCCAGCACTTGAAGCACGATATCCGCTGTATCTTTTATACGATAATGGTCTCTTAACACTGTACAACTATGATGGCTTTAAAATCAATTTCATAGGCTCATGGGATATGCCATTTGGACAATACAGGCTTTCCACAAAAGTAGATCCCATTACCGGAGCTATCGCCAGAGCACCTGAACTTTTTGCCATTGCATTGGGTGATGAGATTCAATTTTATGGCAGATTTTTAAAACTCATGGGTATGACCGAATTTGACACCGGCCACATGGCAGTATTTGGCGGATTGGACATGAACCTGCATACGAGCGGTATAACCTGTATGCCGCACGGTGTTGGAGCTATTTCATTTGAAGCAGGAAAAACTTTTGTGAAAGCTACATTTAAAAATTCGATGCTTTTGAAAGATAATCATGTTTACAGCATCATGTTGCAGAACAGTACAACAGGCAAGCCATTACCATTATACTATACAAAGCGAACGACAGTAACCGCAATCAATAATCATGTAACAGAAGTAGCCATAGAATTTGATAAGGGCGAAGTAAAAGGGAAGGTGAATGCCTACTGCATTGTTGATACCTATCCAGTTGCAATGGCTGAGCTTGTCATTCAATGATCATATCATTGCCATATAATAGGCATATTTAATCAACCCGACATGGTTGGTAATGCCAAGCTTTGCCATGATATTGGATTTGTGATTGCGAACAGTTTTTTCACTGATTCCAAGCTTCTCTGCTATTTGTCTGGTTGAATATTCCCTGGCAATAAGCTCCAGTATTTCCTTTTCCCTTTTTGACAATGCGCAAAGGCGTTTTGAGGTTTTACTATTTATGATTATACCTTCCAGCACATCATCAGGTAATTGTGGTGCATAAAAATTGTTGTGAACCATAACGTGGAAAATAGCAGCAACCAGATGTGATACCGCTATAGATTTGGATAAAAATGCTGATGCTCCCGATGCTAATGCAGTTGCCGCTAATGTCTCATTAAAGTATCCCGATAAAACAATTATTTTTAAATCTGGTAAAAGTTTTTTTAGTGTTTTACTTGCTTCAATGCCATTTTCATTTTGCAAACGCACATCAACAATACATACATCTGGCATTGCAGATTGTATAGTATCAAGTGAAGAAGAAATATTTGCTGAAGCACCAACAATCTGGAAATTATCAATTAATTGCAAGCTTTGAGACAGGGTATCTCTCACAAGGTCCTCATCCTCAACAATAAAAACCTTCACAAGCTCCGGTAGAATTGCCATATACTATTTCCTGTTTTTTTTGTAACTTAAATTGTACAATACATACAAAAATAGTCAATAGGCAAATATCCCAATATATCATTTTTGTATAGAATACAAAAATTCCCTTTTTACGCACAATAAGCAATGTATAATGAGAGCATATAATTTTATACAATGATATAATTTTATAGTGGAATATCAATTTGTTTGCAGTATTGTGATAATAGTGCTTCATACTCTACTGAGATACAGGTAGTGGTTTCACAATCCATGTTTCTTCATATAGTATATTTTTTTAATGGAACATATAAAAAACCGCTTTTTTCATCTTATCATCAATTGAAAAAAGCGGTTTTGCTGCTATTGTTTGTCCACTATGGCGACAAGCATTAAAGTTTATCAATGGCTCACGTTTGTTATCGTTCAATTGTTACTGCACAACCCTGCCCGCCACCTATACATAATGTTGCTATGCCTTTTCTG
>DAOLVF010000082.1:0-9431 GCA_035420565.1 Spirochaetota bacterium
TACCGTAACTATCGCCCATAAAAATTACAATGGGGTCAGAGCATGTATAACTTTTTTGGGGCGACAAAAGTTTTATCCTTTCGTAAGGGGATATTTATGCGCTAAATGCCCCCTTACCAACCCCCAAAGCGCACCTCAAACGGCGGTGTGCCTTGTTTACTGTATGGATTATATATTTGCCTTCGTGCTGCGGAAGACATCCTGTCTTTGTCCTCGCACGAGCCGTATGACGCTACGGCATCCGTGCCTTCGCTGAATTCCTTTAATCCCGCAGGACCCCATTTTAAAATAAAATCATTGTCATTGAGCTTTTCATACTGTTTTTTACGTAGCAATACATTTTTACTGTCACCAAAGGTAAGTTTGCCATTAAAAAAACCATTTTTATTTAAAAATATAACCTCTATTTTATTATGGCTTATCATCTTTAAGGCTTCAGCAGTAATTTGAATATTGCCAATAACATACATACGCTGTGTATTATGCGGAAAAAATTTTGCTACAGTACCGTCGGGATATAAAAAGTGAAACACCTTGTTTTGTTTATACAATTTCCCGTAATCAGATATCAAATAAATATCTGCCATAGTATTACTCCAATGTAATAAACTCCAATTCATGATATAATTTTTCAAACTGCTGTAGTGTAAAATAAATGCTGGCTATTTCTTTAATAATTTCTATACATTTCTGTGTTATATCTCTGCATACTGGCACAAAACCATGTGCCAAGATTGAGCCGTTTCGTATGCCCAGTATTTGTTTTACATCCTTTTTTTGCATTATATCATAAATCTTTTTACCTGTTTCATCATTTAAATCACTTAACAGCTCATAGGATTTACTTAATCCAATTGCTGGTGTATATTTTTCTTTTAAATGTTGCGGCAGTTTTTCAACATCAAGTTTGCTGGTATCGCTTTTACCATGAGCATCTTTTTGATATATATTTTGTTTATCCAGCAACACCTGTGCAATAAATTCAAGCAAGCGGTACAGCCGTGCCATAGCATCGTCGTATTTTCCTTCGGCAAAGCGCCTCTCAGCATTTTTCAATAAATCTATAATCAATAAATCAGAAAATTGACTACTTGCTATAGCGTGCAGGTGTCGTTTCATTATTTCTATTGTTTTTTCAATTTCCTTACTTTCAAGTAATACCACTGCCTGTTTATTTTTTGTTATTGCGGTAAAAATATTTTTTGCCTGTTCATGATCAAATTTATCCCATGCATTCAAAGCCTGTGCAAGGGATATATAAAGTTCTACTTCATTGTTAAGGGTTTCATCATGACATATATTTTTTGCTTTTTCAAATAAATCAATAGCTGCTCCAAACAGATAGTTATTAAAAAATTGTTTTCCAAGCTCAACATACTTTGTTGCATAAATTTGATTGAGTCTAAATGTATTTATTTGTTCAGTACCTGTCACTACTCGTCCCTGATTATCCCTGGTGCCAGTTATATAGGATATATAATCACAGCTATTTTCTATTGCAGCTACAATAATACCCGCCGACATTGCCTTGGTTCCCGACGTGTAATCAACGGTATTTAATGCATAATTCTTTTTATACTGTGCCATGCTATGGCTAATCTCTTTTTTTATTTTTTCAAGATTATTTTCATCACTTATAATTTCAACTGTGCTTTTTACCTGCAAGGCATTGTTTAATGCATATATTTCTGGCATGGTTTCATTGCTACTTTTGTGAGTACAATAAAACACAACAAAGTCAGGGCTTTGGATTCGTATACTTTCCACTATTGCCTGTGCTATATCTGTACGTTCTCTGCCTGTCCCCACAGTTATAAACATAACTTTCTTCATACAACACCTCGCATTTTTTATATTGATATACTGCATTATCATCTTTACTATCGCCATTAAAAATTGCATCGTTTATCTTTATCACAACTGCATGGGGATTAAACAATTTTATAATATTAACCCATTTATTTTCAATGTCATGGACTACTACAATGGCAAAATGGTTAATCATTGGCAGTATGTTTTGGGGGTATATGTTATTATTGTTGTTGACGTAGTACTGTATGGCATTGGCAAGATAGTTACCCAAAAACCTTTCTATTTCAAATGAAGCAAGGTGCTTTTCTACAGCATTTTGATTCTGGAACCTATTATACACATCAAAAACCCTGAAGATACACTGCTGCTTAAAAATATAATTATCGATAGTTTTTGACAATGCTTCATTGCTGTAGTATGAATAATTTGTTGAGGGCGATGTTGGTACTTTCTTATAGTTGTTGAATAACACATACCGTGTAGTAAAAAATTGTTCAGCATAATGAGCTATCTCTTGATAGGTGATATTCTTATAGCCTGTATTCTTTAATTCTTTTTTTACATATCCGGCAGCTTCTTCAACAACTTCTTTGCAAAATTTATCACTATCCATAGTAACACCGCCATCTAAATGCCGTGTGCCATTATTTTTTTGCATGTATTCTATATAATCTTTATTGTCAAAGGTTTCAAACCCTGTAAAATAAGAGCTAATAACCAGCATATAGAGTATAAAACTTGCAACTGTATAGGCTTTATGCTGTTGCCTGTCAAACGCTTCATAATTATTAATTGCATCGCGATGCTCGCTTGTTTTTGTTATGGTAACACAGTCTGATAGTTTATGTACCGGTATCCTGATGGATTCTAACAGCAAAAGCATAAACTCAGTATACATGACACTTTTAAGAGTAATAATCGGTACATCATCTGGCTTTTTAATGCTGACAACATACTGTTGTATTAGTTGTTTTTGCAATTTTTTTACTTCTGATGCAATATAGGCAATGACATCTTCAATAGTGTATTTACCATCTTGTTTTTTAAAGGTGTTGGCAGTAGTACCAGCAATTGATAAAAAACAGTTATTGTATTCACACGCTTGCTCACCAAAATCCTTGTTTTGTATTAGCAACATTTTATCATAACTATCTTTCAGGAAAAATTCTTCAAAAAAATTACGCCGTTTATCAAAAACATCTTTATCATCTTTACCATCTTTACCATCTTTACCATCTTTAGTAGATAGCCCATCCAATATATATTGTTGCACCAGCAGTTTCATTGATGCCTTTTTGGTGTTGTAGATAGTTTCAATCTCTTCCCACGCTGTATTGATATGCTCTAAAGGCGATTTATTGATGTCATATACTTTTACCGTATAGCTTGGTTCAAAATCGTTATTATTTGATGAGTCCAGAATCCCAAGTATTTGAAGCAAACCAATATTATAACGAAATGTATATGTGTTGACACTTTTTTTGCCATGGTTAACACAATCTTCTTCGTATCTGGTCCATAACTCGTATATTGAACAACGCTTTGATGTCGCGCATACTGGGCTGGCTAAAAATTCTATTATCCCTATTATTTCATCCCTGTATTTTTTAAAGGTGTATTTCAACCCATCTATAGCCTCAATGAGTTTATCTTCACCTGCATCTCTGTGAAGGATAAAATTTAATGCAGGGTACTTCATTGTTATGGTTACAAATTCATTGTTTTTATTTTTCTTATTTCTCGTATTTTTATTATATTTACCGTCAATATACTGTTTTACTATTAATGATACTATAAGCTCAAGCGTATTCATATTTATAGTTTTGTTATGATCACCAGTTAACATCTTTCTGAAATCTATTCTACAGGTTGTGCCATAACCATCCTGTTTAGTTGAAACGCTGTAGTTTTCGCATACCTTTATCATTTTATCAAATAATGCTGTTAATCCGCCCACAGCTTTTTTATCGTTCAAATAGTAGCTTTTAACATCATCTATGCGTATAACCTCATGTGTTATCAAAGTGCTTAATGCCCGGTATAAATCATTTTGACTGAAATGATAGTTGCCATCCTTTTTTAGCATGTTATTTAAATGTTGATGTGTAATTTCAACATAGCTTTTGCTTTCCGGGCTTTGTTGTTCTTTGTACCTGCAAAGGCATTTATGCACACTCCAGATTACCTTATTTAATGTACTGTCACTGGTAAAGGAATAATGAATCTTTGGCTTAAGTATTTTATAGGTTAATGATGCCTTTTCCTTTGAATAGCACCAATATCCTTTCATATCACCATGGTAATAGTCGCTCATATAAAAAAGAAGTGAATCCACCTTATTGGAAGCATCGTTATTTTGATCAATAAAAAGTGCATGGAGCATGGTTCCATTAACATAGCAGTCTTTACTTTTATCAGGCTGCTGTTGCAAAAATACTGCAATGCCATTATAAATAGTTGAGAAATCATACAACCGTATCCTATCCCTTCCCATTAAATATTGAACTCTTTGATAGTCATTTTCCAATTTATTGGATGTATTTTTGGTAATCAATTTTTTTTGATACAGTAAAAGGCAGTATGAGTTTTTACCATCTCTGCCTGCCCTTCCCGATTCCTGATAGTAGGCTTCAATACCCTGGGGTAAATCATAATGGATTACTATGCGTATATCTGGCACATCAACACCCATACCAAAGGCAGTTGTTGCACATATACCGTCAATGCCATCACCCGCTTTAAATCTATTCTGTATGTCTTCTTTCTGGTATTGTTCAAGTTTTGCATTAAATGGCTTAAACGTGTAATTGGTATTGCTGGTTAAATATTCAGATAATGTATTGGTTAAGTTAACCGATGAACAGTAGATGATAGTTTTATATTTTTTATCAGTAGATGTATCTTTAAGTATTGATTGCTTATGTTCATTTGCTATATACCGTGCAGGATTTTTAAAAAAATTTACCAAAAATGTAACCTTTTGTTCATCAAGATTATAATTTTCTAATTTAGTTCCAGATTCAAATGTCTTTACATGATAATAAAGGTTATCACGTATTGTTGTACACAGCAGCGCTCTGTCGCGGGATATATCCATCTCCATGATTTTTATAATATCATGTACAACCGATAGGTTTTCAAACTTGCTTATCTTTGCAGTTGCAGTAAACGCTGCAACAGGAAAATCACGGTATTTAAAAATTTGCTTTATTGTGCTTGCTACTATGTGATAATCAATACGGAAATCATGTCCCCACTGCGATAAGCTATGAGCTTCGTCCACCACCAAAAATGAGGGCGGGCGCCGTCCTATCATATCCTGAAAATTTTTTGACTGAACAATCATCTCGGGCGATACATATATAATATTTATAAAACCTTCTAAAATAAGGTTTTTTATTACACTGCGCGATTCACTTTCCAGAGTGGAATTAAACTGAGCAACGGAGTAAACACCATGCTTGTGCAGTCCATCAACCTGGTCCTTCATCAATGCAATAAGCGGGGATATTACTATTGTTAGCTCTGGTTCTAACTCCTGTGAAAGGATAATTGCAGGTATTTGATATATGAGCGACTTTCCAATGCCAGTAGCTGCAATAACAAGCGAATCTTTATCCTTACAATTGGGATCATGGAATGAACGCATAACATAATGGATAATATCATCCTGCCTTATAACACCACTATTGCTGATGATATATTCTTTATCCGGGAATGCTTTTATGTCTTTATTAAATATCTTAAAGGTTTTGTCTTTACCCCAGTGTTTGTGCAATAACATGGTGTAAAGGTCTTTATTTAATTGTAAATACTCTTTACCCATAATTTCATCAACAAGCTCATTTTTTACCAGGTTTTCAACATGCACCATGCTTTCCTCAACCAGGTCATTGCTTTTAAAAATTTCTTCAAACTTTTTATGCATTCGCTGGTTTCCTGGTAATAATAAGCTGCTGGTATCCATAAGTGTAACGGCAACAGTATCAATGGTATTATTTAAAAGCATGGTATATAGTACATTCATAGCATTTAAAAAAGGGTAGGTATATATAAAGGCTCCCAGCACCTTATCCGCTTCTGCACTACCAAAGTGCTTAACAAATAGTTGCAACATTTCAATATTTTCATTTAACAACAACTCCTCTATATGTTGTTTTCGCCACTGGTTAATAGACGGAGCATCATACCCCAGCGACAAACGGGGTACTATAACATAATCAATATTGCCACCCTTTATACTGTTAACATCATATATGGTAGTAATAACAATGTAATTACTATGGTAAGTTATATTCTTTTCAAAAAAACGCGGGGGGATGGTATCGGTTCTAAAGATAGTGGTATTAAAATATCGCGTACAATAGTTGTAGTAAAAATCACGCTCTTCATCGTTAGTGCATATAATAACAATTTTCCCTTTTATAGCATCTGTCCCGGCAAGGTTATGGATGATGTCAAGTGCATTTTTACGATACACCGCAGTATTAAACTTTGTTTGTTTTAAATTTGATCGGTACGCCTTTAGCTTTACCGGAACAAGTTTATCTTTTTTTTCAAAAATGGCATCATCGTCTATGCCAAACATTATTTTATAGCATAATGCGCCCTCATTAGATTTATCTACAAAGTGTGCTAAAAAGTGCATGGATGAAGCCTCTGAAAAGAGGGTATCAATATCTGCCTTCCAGTACAGCGGTTCAAAAATCAATTTCCATGTATTGCCCGCTTTACCTATACAGGGAACATACTCAAACTTGTTTAACGTATTTATCCTGGTAAAAAGTGTTGTTGCCCATTTACCATCGCTGGTATGTATAAGGGGTAAAAGTTCATGTAAAAATTGTTCATAATTATTATAGGCAGTATTGTGTATAATATAATCGCGTGTAATATACACTTTATTGCTATCCTCAAGCCCAAGCTTATTAATAATGTCACTGGTAAGTTCTATATCAGCCTGTTTTGAAAGGAGCCTGGTAAAAAGGTTATCGTATTGATGTATGCTGTTAAACACTACATGCCGTGAAGCAAATATAGTTTTACTAAGTTTCATGGTGTTAAAACCACCGATATTTAAAAAAACATATTTTGCATTGCTTTTAATATCAGGGCTACCATGGCATATACAGCTTTCCATAATAGTTTGCAGCTGATGCATCAATGAACCCTGCTTATGCTCAGCAATAAACAGAGGAAGCGAAATAAGTGAGGTAGTACTTACATTGTACAGTAGTAGTGATTGAATATACAGCTGTAGTACATCATGGGATGGTTTTACCTGTTTAAGCTTATCGCTATCAATATGGAATTCTTCTGAATCTAAAAATACTGAATTGCTTATATCATCAATGGTAATAATTTTATCCAATAACAATTGCGCAACGGTATTTCGCATATCCTTTGCTGTTTTAAAAATAAAAGCAAATTGGTCGTCGGGAGTTGCAGCTATAAGCTGTTGTATAATATCAGTGGTATCATTACATTCTATAATCCCTTTTGTATGGGATGCAATAAATTTACGCAAACTATCGCCACAATGACGTTTTGCTTTTTTGTCATGTGCTATAGCTGTTACATTGGTAAGATGTTTTAAAAAATGCCCTTTATGAAATGATGTAAGCTCTTTTATTTTGCACCACACATCCCATGCAGCATACGAATCGGCTATTGCAGTATGACGCTTTTCAATGGACATCCCAACCAAACGCCTGAACGCATCATCCAGCGATGAGCCATCATTGATTGGATAAAGGATGTTGTACACCCATAATAGATCAACTATCTCATAGGGATTTGAAAAAGAAAAATTATTGTGCGATAGTATGTCTAAATCAAAATCCAGAATGTTATAACCAATGACCCTGAGCATGCATATAGCATCCAGCTTTTTTAACTGGCTCAGCGAATCAATAGTACTGATTACCAGACCCCTGCAGCACAGCAAAGCACCAACCTGCTGGATATCAGTGCTTTTAACTGCAACCTCACAATCAAACACAAGCTCATATAATTCATCGCTATCAGGAAATTTCCAGAAATTATTTTTTGACAAAAGTGGTATAACATCTGCAGCAGTAGTTCTGTTATAGGTAGCAAAGGTGTTTACCAATGTATCATAGCTTGTAATTATGCCCTGCGCATTTTGGTAAATGGTGTTATTGTAAAAAAGTTTAGCAAGCCACCGGGTAAATGCTGTATAATTGCTTAACGGCTCCAGTAGTCTAAAATACCACTCAAGGCATATATTGTTTTTTGGCCAACTTTTTGCTGTTTCATTGCTATGACATAGTATTGTAATGCTGGCTGTTTTGTTAAAATGTACAATGTCATCCAGTGTAAAATTATCATCACAAAAAGTGGATGTACATATTGCATACTGTCCCTGTGATAGTTCAACAGCTATGGAATGTAAAAAAACCTTTTCAAGAACATCACGCGAATATGTATCAATAAAAATTTGTATAAAAGCAAAATCAAGTGGAGTAAATTGCGAATGGGTAAAGTTTTCCTTTTTACATTTATTGTATATAGCAATAAGTATGGATTTTGATTTGAATATGGTTTTAACAGGGTTATTGCCCGCCAATAATCTTCGGTTTTTATAAACACTCTTTGCACAGTAATACCACGATTTTTTAGTTAAATCATGCAGTTTTTTAGTATAGTATGCCAGATTTAGTGTTACTGTGCTGTTATCCATGGCTCTGACCCCATTATATTTTTTATCTGCTACTTTGTCAAGGCATATGCTTTGACTTTACCTGTATACCTCTACCCTCGCTTTTTTACTGCACAATTATGTTAGACTATTGTAAATAAAAATTATAGATCTTTTTTGTATATAACATATTTTTTGGGGTCAGAGCCTTGATAGAGTGATAGCAACTGAAGAATTTATTGTTTTTAGCAGGGAGAGATTATTCGGATTTGCCTCAGAATGAGGGTGCTAACCTTTTTCAAAGAGGAATAAAATTCTTCACTATGTTCAAGTTGCCATAATTAACAATTTTATTCAAAAAAAAATCTCCATATTTTTTCTCATGCTTTATTTTATATTGATGGGAAACAAAAGTTTTATCACTTCGTAATGGGATATTTATGCGCTCAATACCCCCGTGCCAACACTGTGGAGCCACCTCAAACGGCTCGACTTATCGTTAAATTTTGTGGATGAAAAAATTAACAAACCCTCAAAAAATTTCATGCGATATTATCCAGTTTGCCATTTACAAACTCCTCACCATTCGCAACTTGACAAATCTTATAGCCTCGAAGTTTCCTCCATCCTTTCTGTGCTTCCAGAGCGAGTTTGAATTCCATGGTCAAAGTCAAAATCCGCAAACCGCAGCCTCGCGTCTGGGAAGCGTTGCTCTGGCACCTTCGTCTATTGAAGGCGGTCTTAATAATTCAACGAATGAAGTTACATACTTTGCTGATAAAAGGATAAAGAGAACTCAAAGTTCACTATATGGATTTATTAAAAATTGCATTTTGTTCTTGACTAACGTTCCATAATAAACATAACATGATACACAAATTTCATTATTATGGAGTTTTCAGAAAAACTACACTATTACCAAAGACAATCCTTATCTTGCATATTCTTCAGCAGGCTT
>DAOLVF010000083.1:0-9377 GCA_035420565.1 Spirochaetota bacterium
TATAGCGGTTGTTGGGCTCAATGATGCTGTTGTGGTAGATTCAGGTGATGAAATACTGGTAATGGATAAAAATGCATCGCAGGATTTACGCGAGGTAGTAAATCACATCAAAAGCAAGCCTCAGTAGCGAGTGTTGTTTATAATCAAACGTTGTATCGCTTCTCTCACATTTTTATTAAGCATAGATTCGCTATTCAGCGACACTATACGCATGTGTAAATAATATTCAGGCTCACTATAATAAAAAAGCGGAGCATCCAGAGTATTCAATACCATCCCAAGCATTGATAGTGCTTCATTGACACAGCGCACGATAGCATTCTCTTGTTCTATCTCAGGAACTATCTGTATGTCCAGAATACCTTCAACCTGTTGAATGATCCACCTGAAGCTTAAAGGATCCATGATACCAATGGAATAGCTATACCAGTCGCAGGTACAACGAATGAGTATTTTCTTTTCCCTGTCGCTTAGAATTCTATACGCAGGGCAAAAGTAGTCATTGCATAGTTCTTTCCCAAAAAGGCTATGATCCCTGCTATCGATGCCATCATTTATAGAAGGATGCACCAGACATCCCGGCGTGTTATTAAAAATAAAACCCATAAACGGGCATACATAGGTTGTACTGTCTCTGAAGTCATATATCTTTTTAATGCTGCCATACTTTCGTAGTTGCAGATTATTGATAATCTTTCCATAACTGACTTCGATAGAAGCTTCTGTTAAAAATTGAGACAGCACATTGTGTGATACATTGCGCAAATTGAATAGACCGCAACACACACAACATCCTTTCCCATTCCCGGGCTGACAAAGCGATACCTGTTTATTCATACGACACCATAATCTCTATTAATTTGTACCCAGCAGTTTTATTACTATATCACTATCTGGTGTGCACAAATACATAAAAATTCACGTATTAGGTATAACCGTTATAATTTAACTTGCAATGAATGCATTTCATGAGTATACTGTACTATACAGTTTTAAAATATTCTTATACATCGGCATTATGAACTATCATGACAATCTCTATGAATTATTAGAGGTAACACCCTCTTCATCAAAGAATGAGATTCGTAAAGCATTCTGCTCAAAGGTCAAGATGCTCCATCCTGATACAACAGGATCTAGCAGCGAACGCTTTACCCTTGAACTTCAGAAAATCATCGAAGCGTACCGAATCCTCATGGATGATACACAGCGTGCGCGCTATGATGCTACCTTTTTCAAACAGGCTGCCAAACCACTGAAATACTATATTCCGCAAAAAAGGGTACGCTATTCCATATCATTGAAAGACCTTCTGAAAAACCAGTTTCTCCCAAAAAAAATGCGACGCAAAGACATCATCCACAAATTTGACCATGATATTGAAATAGTTTGCACTCAACAGGAACTGCATAAGGGGGCGATAGCTCTGGTGCAACTTCCCTCGCGTATTTTATGCCCTCTCTGTAATGGGCAACACCGTGACTGCTATCTCTGCAATGGGTTGGGACGTATTGCAAGCCCCTCAACATTTGAGATTGAGCTGCCCGGCGACTTAACAAAAACTACCATCATTACTGTCGATCTTTCCAACTATCGCCCTGATACATTTACCAATTTAACCGTAAAATTTTTAAGGATTAAAATAACAATCATCAGCCCTTAAATCGGATAGTAAGTGAATCACCATGTTTATCATCAAACCCTTCAACCAGCGACATGGTACACACATGGGGTACTGCATCCCTTAATCCATCTGGTGTAAGATATTGAAATGATGTACGGTGCATAAAGGTTTCAACGCCCAATCCTGAAGAAAAGCGAGCTGCCCCACCTGTTGGAAGAACATGATTGGTTCCTGAATAGTAATCGCCCACTGCCACAGGAGCATAGGCGCCTAAAAATAATGAACCAACATTCTTTATCTGTGTAAGATAGTCCATGGGATTCTTTACAATAAATTCCATATGTTCAGGAGCATAGTTATTGGAAAAATCTATTGCTTCTTCTACCGATGAAACAAGCAATATCCGTGCATGCTGCATTGCTTTTCTCTTAATCTCACTCCTTCCTCGTCCGGAGGACAAATCTTCATCGAGGTATTCTATTACTTGTTTTGCCAGCCTTTCCGATGTTGTTACCAAAATTGCAATGGCCATTTCTTCATGCTCAGCCTGCGACAGTAAATCCCATGCCACCCACTTTGGCTGAGCACTATCATCAGCAATAACAAGCACCTCACTTGGGCCTGCCAGGGAATCTATCTGAATAATGCCCTGACTGAATAGATAAGCCTTTGCTGCCGTCACATAGATATTCCCCGGACCAACAACTATATCAGCTTTTGGTATTGCTCCACTGCCATAAGCAGCTAAGGCTATCCCCTGCGCCCCACCTGATTTGATGATGGTTGTAATCCCTAAAAGATATGCCATCGCACCAATATATGCAGGAATTGATCCGTCGTTAGCCGGTGGTGTTATGATTTCAATATTTTTACACCCTGCAATCTGTGCAGGAATAACTCCCATTAAGACTGAAGATGGATATGAGGCTTTACCACCGGGAACATAAATGGCAGCGCTGTCGATAGGCTGGTAAAGCATTCCCAGGGTGATACCATCATCACGGGTATATAAAAAAGAATCTCTTTTCTGATGTAGATGAAACTCTTTAATATTGTCTATAGCCTTTTTAAACGAGTCGATAACATTTGTATCAGTCTTTTCATATGATTGCGCAATTTCCTCAATTGTAGCATAAACAGAGGATAATGCAACACCATCAAACTGTTTGGTAAATGCAAGCACAGCCCTCTCACCCTCTTCACGCACCCTCTGGACAATGGGGATTACAGTATTAACCATAATTGATGTAAAGTCTGCACCAAAGCGCTGAAAAAGTTTATATAGATCATCCTTTGTTAACTCTGATAGCCTCTCAATCTGTAACATATATACCTCTTTTAATCTTTGTTTAGTGTTATTTTACATTCATTATTATAGATAATGTCTTGACTATATAATTAATTATTATTATACTACACAAACATTGCCGTAAAAATATTTATGGAGGGTCTATGATAAAACATTGTGTAATTGCTCTTGTAATATTAAGTTTACTCTATCCTGTTGCATGTAAAAAATCAACTATTACTCCAAAACTTTTTGTGACCATTCAAAATGAAATGCTTGAAAGTGATATGCAACCTGCAACAAAAGAATCAATCGTTGCAAAATACAATCTTTCCCTGAAAGAATATGAAGAATATGAAAAAAAAGTTGAAAGTGATCCTCAATTAAAAGCTGAGGTTGGGAAAGAGCGTCTCAATTGTATGAAACAATAGTTATAATAGTCTCAATAATTTTTTCATATTTTGATCAGCAATCCATTGTGCATTTTCGCCAAGCAATTGTATGCTATTGTTGTATCGTGAATAATCAAGGAGGGGAAAATCGCTACCAAAAAGTATTTTCTCTTTTCCACATATTGTAATGGCTATCGAATAAATAGTATCACTATAAAGAAAGGGTGATGCAGCGCTATCATAGTAGACATGCTGCAAAGATTTTTTTACCTCAGGCATCAATTCATAAAATAGTAGCCCTCCACCCCAATGTGAACAGATGACCGTTGTGTTTGTATACTGTGACAGGAGTGCATATAAGCGCTGCATATCGGTAGTATACTTACCGGTATAGATATGTCCAACAGGTTCATTGACATGCAGGCATACAGGTAATTCCATATCCCCTGCTATTGCAAGGATGTTACTTACTATGGTTTCCTCTTCTTCAGTAAATCCATTAACATAAAAAGCAACCTCGCCAATACCATATAATCCCATCTGTTTAATATTTTTTATTTGCTGATACATATCAGTATCCAGAGCTATCGCCCCAAATGCATATACTTTACCCTTATGTCGTTCCTGTACCATAGCCATATATTCATTGTGGCGCTGTGCATAGTCATTTCTTTGCCATGTAAATCCCAGCGCAACTGATGCATCAACACCATTGTTTTGCATGCTATCAATCAATAGGGCATCATTGGCAATTTTTGCTTTCCCATAGTAGAGCAACGCAAACTGTTTATCATCACAGTAGCGATCTTTATGCACAATCATATCATCAGTAAAGATATGAGCATGACTATCTATAATCATTGTGCTATCCTATAATGTATTGACATAAAACAGGTCATCTGTTTAAAATTAACTGCATTTCCATGCTATGAACAATGACTATGTACAACATAGAATATTTTTTGGAACAAGCAAAAGAAAATTTCCATACACTGCGTGTTATCGGTGAAGATGGCAATACTAAGTATATACACAGTAAATATTATCCTACCAGAGAAGCATCATATTTAAAGGATATTGTCAATCCTGAAAAATATGATGTTTTAATAATTTTAGGTATTGGGCTGGGGTACCATTTAGCATATTTAACTGAGATAATCCATAGCTTTACCCACATTATATGCATTGATATAAACAACTACCTTACAAATGCCTGTATACCTGAACATATACATTTGCTGCTACAAAATCCTGCAATTGAAACCATCATCATTGATCCATTGATGCCTGAGCAGCTATACAAACTGCTTTCAATCAATTGCAGCAAAGGGATACAGGTTATTGACCACCAGGCGTCGTTTGCTGCATTCCCATCTGCTTTTGCATCCATTAAAAATATAGTCCAGCAAATCATACAAAAATCCCTATCCAATCAACTGACAACAAACTATTTTGCAGCTCGCTATTGTAAAAACGCTATCATGAATATACCCCCATTGCCCACATGTTACCCGGTGATACAGTGTAACAACATGTATCACAATATTCCCTGTATCATTGTTGCTCCAGGACCATCCTTAGAGGAAAGCCTGCCTTTATTATATAAAAATCAAAACAAGGTATATATCATTAGCGTGGATTCAGCCGTTAAAGTGTTATCATCCTATAGTATTGAACCAGATTATATTATTACGATAGACCCCCAACCAATCGTTTATGCTCACCTTTTTGGGGTACACCACCACGCTACCATTGTTTCAATGCTTACGGCTCACCCTGCTGTTTTTTCATCGCCGGTTATTGTATCATTGAACAGTCATCCATTGTGTCAGCTCATTGAACAGGTATTCCCTGCAACTATTGGTTCAATTGATAGTAAAACCGGCAGTGTCCTTGGTGATGCTGTATCCTTTGCGCAATTTTCTGGATTTTCTCCTATTGGCATAGCGGGTGCTGATTTTTCATTCCCTCATTTCATAACCTATGTACGCTCCACAGAATATCACTATCGCTATGCAGCAGCTCATACCCGGTTATCCCCAATTGAAACAAGCAATATGCAGTATATCTTCCAGGCATCAAAAGGTACGCTTGTTGAGCAGCGATATTCAAGGAAGGTATTTATCCAGTATCGCAACACAATCGATGCACTTATCTACAATACCATTACCTACCAGATCAATGTTTCAGGGCTTCAATTGAAAAATGCTGTACCACTATCTACAGAAGATTTCTTTACCTTGCCAGCAATCATGCACTATCATAAAAAACTATCGCCGCAGGCTTTGAAACAGCCCATGGATATTCATTGGGAGCGGCTATATTCATATTTATACAATGATAGCATTTTTAATGAGCTGATGAAAGCTTCTAAGGTAGGCGATAGTTATGCTTCGCAATTAAAACTATTATTGAAACTTTTGCTACAAAAGAGGTAATACTATGCGGATTGGGGTTACTGGTATCTACGCTTCAGGGAAAGGCACTGTTTGCTCCATGTTTGAACAGTTAGGAGCGACAGTTATTGATACTGATATCATTGCACGAGAAATTGTTACCCCGCCAAGCCCTGTTCTGGATTCTTTAGTTGCTACATTTGGCAGGGACATTCTCAACCCTGATGGAACGCTCAATCGACGCTATGTAGCCAATATGGTATTTAACGATGCGAACAAGGTCAATGCACTCAATGCTATTACTCATCCAGCAATACTCTGTGAAGTACTGCAAAGAACATCCAATCATTCAACCATCTACATGGTCAATACCCCGCTCCTTTTTGAAACTGAATTTTATACCTATATGGATAAAACTATAGTGGTTATAGCCAATCAACAACAGGTTGTAAAGCGGGGACAGATGCGTGATGGTATTACTGAAAGAGAGATCAACGAGCGATTGCAGCATCAAATTTCACTTAATGAAAAAATGAAATTAGCCGATTATATCATAGATAATTCTGAATCAATAGAAAATACTAAAAAGCAGGTTGAAGAATTATGGAAAATTTTGATTTCAATGAAAAACCAGTAGCAAAGGAAAAAAATGTTTTCCTTCTGCATCTGGATATCCCGCGAATAATCTTGATTTGTGCTGTTATCATTGGTATTGTTGTTACTACTTTTCTATTAGGTATGAACTTTAGCGAAAACAAAGTCGTTTCTAACACTGCACTGGTATCTCCTGATATACCCAATGATACACTTGCACAGCTTGATAAAGGAATCGATTTAGGAACTTCACCACAAAATCCCGATTTTTCAACACTTGATAATGCTCCTGACAGCCTCACCGATACTCTGCCCAGGGTTGAAGAACCAAAAACATACACAGAAAACGTCACTAATAAAGAAGCTAACCCAGGCTTTTCGTTAGCCAACAATGATATTCTTTCAACTCAGATAATTGAACAAAAAGAAATGAAGAAAACCACACCTGTTAAAACCACATCCAAAAAAAATACCGCTACAACAAAAAAGACCGTAAAGAAAAAGCAAATCGTTGAAGTGGCTCAAACTGAAGAAATTCCTAGTAAAAACAAAGCACACCGTTCATGGTCTATTCAGGTAGCATCATATAACACAATATTCAAAGCTCAAAAAGAAGCAAAATATTTACACTCAATGAACTATGATGCCTTTGTTGATAAAGCAGATATTTCGGGTAAAACATACTATCGCGTAAAAATTGGACCGATTCTAAAAGAAGATAAAGCAATAGGTATGTTACAGGAAATTCAATCAATCGATAAGTACAAAGAAAGCTATATTGTAAAAGAATAATTTTGTTATCCTGCTACTCCCTGCAGCAGGATAACTATTATTGTTACTAATTTCTTTGTATTATTCTTTAACTTCATATAAAACAGCAAAATCCGTTACTTCATCATCACCATCTAACTGCACCAATATAACACCAGCAGCAGCTCTTCCCTGGTATGATATATCCTTAGCTTTTAACCGTATCGTCATACCTTTCTTCGAAGCTATTATTACTTCATCCTCAGGATACACTGACCTTACTCCAACAGCATATCCATTCTTATCATGTATCTTCATATATGCCATACCTTTGCCACCTCTTCCTTTGGTCGCAAAAAGGGCATACTGTGTTTTTTTACCATACCCCCGTGAGGTGACAACACACAGGTCAGAGTTTTGTTTTACAACATCCATTGCAATAATCTGGTCATCAGTTCCAACACGCATACCAATGATACCAGCGGAATTTCTTCCCATGGCACGCATCTTGGCAATATTTGTACGTAACAGAAGACCTTTTCTTGTAGCAATAACAACATCATCTGAGCCTTTTACAACTTTAACGTCAACCAGCTCGTCATCCTTATGAAGATTAATAGCTATAATGCCACCCTTTTTTACATTACTAAATTCTTCCAATGCTGTCTTTTTCATAATACCATTTCTGGTTACCATGCATAAAAAGTTCTGGCTAAAATCATCCACTGAACACATTGCTGTAATTATCTCTCCTGAAGCTAAATTAATAATACCTTTCAATGATTTACCACGGTTATTTTTAGAAGCAATAGGTATTTCATAAACCTTCATCCCAAATATCTTACCCTTATTGGAAAATAACAATAGCATATCATGGGTTGAGGCGATAGTCATCATAGAGATAAAATCTTCTTTTCTAGAGGACATGCCTATGACACCTTTCCCCCCACGCCCCTGTTTTTTAAACGTATCCGCTGATAGCCTTCGAATAAAACCATCATTCGTGATGGTTATGACCATGTCTTCTTCAGCGATCAGGTCCTCAGCATCAAAACTTACCGATGTATCTTCAAAGATTATCTCCGTACGCCTGCTGTCATTATATTTAGCTTTAATAGTCAGCAATTCCTCTTTTACGATTGCATATATCTTCTTTTCACTTTTTAAAATAGCAGATAGTTCTTCTATTAAAATATGTAATTCTTTTAATTCATCTACGACCTTTTTTACCTCCAGGCTGGTTAGCCTCTGTAACCGCATTTCTAAAATAGCTTTAGACTGTATCTCCGATAATTTAAACCGTTTTATAAGATGGTCATTCGCTTCTTCAACCGTTTTTGATCTTCTAATAATCGCAATCACTTCATCAATATTGTCTAAAGCTATTTTTAAACCTTCTAATATATGTGCCCGCTCCCTTGCCTTTGCCAGATCATACTGGGTGCGTCGTGTTACAACAATCTTTCGGTGATTGATATAATGGAATATCAATCCTTTTAAATCCAGCAGTTTTGGCTGATTATTAACAAGAGCCAGGAGGTTAATCCCAAAGGATGTCTGTAACTGTGTATGTTTATAGAGTTGATTGATGATAATGTTTGTTACTGCATCCTTGCGACATCCTATGACAATGCGTAATCCTTTCCGATCCGACTCATCCCGCAGTTCATTGATACCTTCAATTACCTTATTATTTACCAATTCAGCTATTTTTGCAATAAGAGCTGCTTTGTTCACCTGATAGGGTAATTCTGTTACAACAATCAGTGACTTATTTTTTTGTTCTTCAATATGCAGTTTGGCTCTAATTATTACACTTCCCTTTCCTTTAGCATACGCTTTCACCATTTCTTCTGAACCAACAATGGTAGCTCCGGTAGGGAAATCAGGTCCCTTAACAAATTTCATAAGTTGCTTAACTGTTGCATCAGGCGTATCAATCATAAACACAATTGCATCTATTATTTCGCCTAAATTGTGTGGAGGAATATTGGTTGCCATACCAACGGCAATACCTGAAGAACCATTAACCAGCAAATTGGGAAAAGCAGAAGGAAGTACTACAGGCTCTTTGCGGGTTTCATCAAAATTTGATACAAAATCAACAGTATCTTTATCAATATCTTTCAGCAACTCCTGAGCAATCGGTGAAAGACGAGCCTCTGTATAACGATATGCTGCCGGAGGATCTCCATCTACAGAACCAAAATTACCCTGACCATCAATGAGTGGTAATCTCATCGAAAAATCCTGTGCCATTCTAACAAGCGTATCATACACTGCGGCATCACCATGGGGATGATAATTACCAATAACTTCTCCTACTATCTTTG
>DAOLVF010000084.1:0-9179 GCA_035420565.1 Spirochaetota bacterium
TTATTGAAATCCATGCACTCAGCGAATTAGATACCGTGCTTACACTGAAACCACAACCACAGTACATCATGGTCAATATGCGCAATCTCAACACGATGGAGATTGACTACAAAACCGGCACCGAAGCATTACAGACAATTCCATCATCTGTAATAAAAATATGTGCAAGCAGTATTGATAGCCCCCATCTGCTACGACATATAAAAGAAAAAACAGGTGCAACTATTTTTCTTGTTGGAACAGCCCTGATGCAAGCTGAAAACCCGCAAACTTTTTTACAGGAGCTATCCGATGTTTGTTAAATTTTGCGGATTTACAAAACCAGAGGATGTGGAAGCTGCATGTTTGCTTGGTATAAGTGCATGCGGATTTATTTTTTATCAGCAATCAAAACGTTTTTGCAACCCATCAGATGCAGTACAATGTATAGCAATCTGCAAAAAACATGGCGTTATGAGCGTGGGTGTTTTTGTGGATAATGATCCTCTTTCAATACTGTCACTGGCAGGTGCCGTTAAACTGGATGCCATTCAGATATATACTATAGAATTATACTATGAGCTATCGCCACACTATAGCATTATTTTTGCTTTGCGTGTTAGCAATAATTTTTCTTTTAATACTACCCCGATAATTCATAAAAATGATATGTATCTATTTGATACGTATGACCTTGCATCATTTGGAGGAACCGGGAAACCATTTGACTGGAATAGCATTGCCGGATTTAATCAGATGGGAAGAACCATTATCGCAGGAGGGCTAAACAGCAGCACCATCCCGATGCTGTGCTCGGTGGTGCAACCGTTTGGCATTGACATCTCCACGGGCATAGAAGACAAACCTGGTATTAAAAATATTAATAAGATGCATGCAATTATACAAACAATCAAGGAGTTAGGCTATGACATATCCCGATAATAATGGTTATTTTGGAACATTTGGCGGAATGTTTGTGCCCGAAACTTTAGTCAACGCACTTACAGAGCTTGAAGAAGCATACAACTATTTTTTGCATAATGATACAATGCAGAACCAATTAAACGAGTTGCTTCATCACTATGCAGGCAGGCCAACACCGTTGTACTTTGCTCAAAGGCTTTCAAAACAAACTGGCATACAATTGTATTTTAAGCGTGAGGATTTACTCCATACCGGAGCTCACAAATTAAACAATACACTGGGTCAGGGATTGCTTACACAATTTATGGGGAAAAAACGCATTATTGCCGAAACAGGTGCCGGTCAGCATGGTGTTGCCACCGCAACGGTTGCAGCGCTTTTAGGGCTTGAGTGTACCATCTATATGGGACAGGTGGATATAGAGCGCCAGATGCCTAATGTCAAGCGCATGAAGCTTTTAGGCGCTGAGGTTATCCCCGTAACATCAGGTAGCCAGACGCTGAAAGACGCCATCAATGAAGCACTGCGCGATTGGGTGCGCAATGTTAAAACTACCCACTATCTACTGGGGTCGGTTAGCGGTCCACACCCCTTTCCAACCATTGTCAGGGACTTTCAAAAAATTATAGGCTCTGAAACCAAACAGCAATTCCAGGCGCTCTATGGAACCTTACCTGATTATTGTGTTGCCTGCGTTGGTGGCGGCAGTAACGCTGCTGGCTTTTTTTATGATTTTATTGGGTCGACAGTTAAGTGTATAGGTGTTGAAGCTGCAGGGAAAGGACTATTCCCCGGCGGTCATTGTGCATCACTGACCCTGGGCATCCCCGGAATCCTCCATGGTAGTTTAAGCTATCTGCTGCAAACCAGCGATGGACAGGTAATGGACGTTTATTCCATATCTGCTGGGCTTGATTACCCCGGAGTTGGCCCCGAACATAGCTTCTGGAAAGAAAGCAATGCAGTCCACTATGTTACCTGCACCGATGAACAGGCGCTTAAAGCATGTATCACATTAACACAAACAGAAGGCATCATCCCGGCATTGGAAAGCAGCCATGCATTGGGCTATGTTTTGTGTAATAGTCAAAAATTCAATGGCTCAAATGTCATAATAAACCTTTCAGGACGCGGGGACAAAGATCTTGATACCATATTAAAGGAAGTGAAGCTATGAAATACAACGGTTTTTATCTGGTTGGAAATTACCCCGATGAGGAAACATTTTTACAGGCTGCAACCATAGGGCTGCACTACTTTGATTTTATGGAAGTAGGACTGCCATTTAGCGACCCTATTGCCGACGGACCCGTACTGGCATCAGCCTCCCACAAAGCATTGCAGAATGGCGCTACTACCGATAATGTTTTAAAAAATATTAAAAAGATCAAGGATTACATCATCAACAATAATTGTAATAAAAAAATATACATTATGACCTATGCAAATAAGGTGTACCATACTACTATTGACCGTACTATTGCTCTGTTTGCAGATAGTGGCGTTGATGGAATAATTTTAGCTGACGTCCCCTATAAAGAATCTGCACGCTTTAAACAATATACGGATAGCTATCATTTAGATTACATCCATTTTATTACACCAGAATCAACACATGCTCAAATACAACAGGTATGTGCTGATGCTAATGGTTTTATCTATGCGATATCCATGCGTGGAACTACTGGAAATACCCTGACATTGGACAATACTATAATCGATATACTTCAATTAACAAAGCAATACGCAAAGATACCGGTTGTGCTGGGATTTGGAATACAGAATAACCATGACGTTCAGAAGGCACTACACTATGCTGATGGTTTTATCATAGGAACTGCACTGGAAAAAAAATTAGAGGAAGGATTGGATGAATATAAACAGTTTATAAACCAATTACAGGCACATTCAGAATGAAGTAATAAAATATTAGTTGACCTGTCAGATATAAAAATAATACATTATTAATTTGCATATATAGTGCTTTTGTAAAGGAACAGGTTTACTATGAGCAATGTAAAAAAAGCATATCTAAGCATTCTTATTTATACTATCATTAGTATTATTCTTTCTTCTATAGTATATTTAAGAGGTGGTATCTCATATGGCAAGGGATTTGCAATTGGATGCCTTTTGAGTTTAATCTTAACACTACTATGGATTGCTGGTGCAATAAAAGGCATGAAGTCTAATACTCTGGTTTTGCTGTCAATAACCGCAGGCGGCTTTTTGCTACGGCTTACTCTTTTAGCGGTTTTTGCTGCAGGCGGTGTTTACATCTTCATGATGGATTTGCCAGCCTTTGCTATAGCATTTCTTATTGGCACTATTTACAGTTTAATTCTGGAAGTATGGTTTTTTACAACGCTGAGCGGTCCGCAAAATCCTAAGTTCAGGTAAAAAAGTGTTATGGATACAAAAACATTACAGCAACTTTCACAAGATGAATTAATCAAATTAATTCAGCAGCTTCAATTAAAAATTGATCTTTTGCAAAAGGGCGTAGAAGAAGAACCCGTTGACTATAAAAAGCTCATTGAAGCTGCGGATGACATCATCTTTGTGCTGGACAGTGAAGGAAATGTAGTCTATCGCAACAGAGCCATGGAAGACCTTTTCCCTGTTAACAGTAAAGACGCCGTCGGCATGCATTTTTCATTATACCTGCCTGCCATTGAATTAGACAGAGCCACCATGGTGTTTAATCAGATACTCTATGAGGGTAAATCCATCTATAATGAAAAGATGAAGACGTTTGATAAAGACGGGAATCCTGTTTACTTAATGGCAAACCTTGCTCCTATCAAAGATGATGATGGAAAAATTACCGGATTATTTGGCATACTGCGTAATATCACCGAAATGCACCTGATGGAAAAAAAACTGAAAGAAAGCTCCCGAAGGCTGGAAGAAAAGATTAAGGAGCAACTTCGGCAGGCAGAAGAATTAAAACGTCTGTCAACTTTAAACGACGAGATCATTAATAATTCACCAATAGGCATATTTACCATAGACCCAACAGGGATAATATTGAGTGAAAATCCCGCGCTAAGACGCATAATAGGGTATGGTCCTGAAGAAACCCGTGTTGGTATGAACCTAACCGAATTACCAGGATTCAATGTTGATTTAAAAAAATATTTAGATGAAATTTTACTACAAAAAAAACCTGTTTTTATTAAAAACCTTACCTATCATCCAGTTAATCAGGATAAAGAGCTTACATTAAACGTCAGAGCAAATCCCATACTGGATTTTGATAAAAAGGTAAAAAGTATCCTGATAATGATCGAAGATGCCACCGAACAGGCCCAAATCCAAAAACGTATGCAACGTGCTGAAAAACTATCAGCTATGGGACTGTTAGCTGCTGGCGTTGCCTATGAACTGAAAGTTCCCATTAATCTATTAACTATCGACCTTAACTTTATTGAAAATAATATCCCTGAAACCAGCCCAATCCATGATTATGTCAAATCCATGAAGGACGAACTCAGCAGAATAAATCAGATTACTGAGCAGTTGCTGAATCTGGGCAAACCGGGAGATGATGATGTAGAAGTTTTTGAAATTCACAAGCTTATAACCAGTCATCCCATACAGATTACACTCAATCGTTTACAGAAAAGCGGCTTTATCATCAACACTGCTTATCCTAAAGAAAGTCCTAAAATTAAAGGCAGAAAAAATCAGCTTATACAGGCACTTTTACACATTATCAGTAATGCAGAAGAAGCAATGCCTGATAAAGGTGAGATAAGAATCAATGTTGGATCGGTGATTAAAAATGGGGAAAAATTTGCAACTATTACCATAGAGGATACGGGAATTGGAATCCCATCTGAAAACCTTGCAAAGATATTTCAGCCATTTTTCACAACCAAAGGACCCAAATCAACTGGATTGGGACTGATGGTTACCTATACCATTATAAACAACCACGGCGGAGCAATAGGGGTAAAAAGCGCCCCTGGTGAAGGAACATCATTTAAAATTTTACTTCCAGCTATTGACTAATAGGGGGACCACATGAAATCACAAAACCCTTCTCATCGAAATTACCTCAGTGATGCAGAATCACTCCTTGATCAGGAAGGATATATCATCATCGCGCCTGACGAAGATAAAAAGGAATTGCAGCCCGAGGATAAACCCACAACTAAAACAGAGCATGTAGTAACTCAGCAGGTTGAAAAACTGCCCGGTAAAAAACCTGAAATTGTAACAAAAACAATTGAAGCAGAAGCCACTGATATTCCCAGCACTATTCAGTATCTCAAATGGCATATGGAACGCATTGCAAAGAATGTCATCAACAGGGAAGAAATAATAAAACAGGCTATGTACGCTATCTTAACACGCGAGCATATGCTGTTATTATCGCGCACCGGTATGGCAAAATCATATCTTGCAAATTACATTTTTAACACGTTTGATAATGTCAGAGTTTTTGCCTCACAAGCAAGTAAAGAACAAACGCCTGATAACTATTTTGGCCCTTACAATATTGAAGAATTTAAAAAAGGTCGCATACGGCATAACATTCACGGATCAATTATTGAAGCTAACCTTGTTTTTCTGGATGAGCTCTTTGATGCAAGTGATGTTGTATTGCGCTCGCTTTTATCAGTTTTAAACGAACGTAAATTCATAAATGGCCCTGAAATAATTGATGCAGCCATCCACACCGCTATTGCAACAGCAAACTACATGCGCATGAATGAAGTAACGGAAGCTATTTTAGACCGTTTTACCTATAAATCCATAATTCCCGAAGATGACAATGTATATCAACAACTTCTTATTGACCACACTTATGCGTTTAGTCGCGGTAAAGCGATAGAACCTGATAAAAAAATTCCATTTAATCAGATTATTTATCTCTCAGATATTGTTCGCAATAAAAGTAAAGAGGTAAAAATTGAAATCCCTGATTTTGTATATTTTATGAAAAATGTTATTACCAATAAATTTGTAAGCGATATGCGAAAATCAGATTATAAGTTTTTTGTAAGCCCCCGAAAACAGGCAAAGTTGCAGGATTTTTTACGAGCAAATGCTTTGTTAAATAACCGTTTTGAGGTTACCATGGATGATTTAAAAGAGATGTATTTAGCATCGTGTACGCTGAATAGCTTTATTTCTGTTAAAGCAAAGGATAAATCAGAAAAGGATGTATTCCTTGATGCATATCAACAGACCATGGTTCATTTTAATGCCACGGGGGCTATACAGCAAATTGAGTTTTTACTGAACCTTAGACGAATTTTTCAGGAAATCATGGAAAACCCTGAAAAAAAAGAACGTCTGCTTGCTTCGTCCTCAGGTATACTCAGAGGCTTACGAAATCTTTTAAAGAAAATATTTCCATCACGATCATCTGATGAGGAGATTACGCTCGAGACCTTAAAGCGAAGCTTAACCGATTTACAGCCCGCCGTTGAGGAAGTTCGCGAACTTAAAGAAGGAATAACAAAAGATTATTTTGCAATATTATAAAAGCTATGCCACAGATAATTGCAAACATTCAGATGCCATCACGACCAAGTTTAGACTTTTTTGACTACTGGGATTCATTAGGTTTATTTGATGAGCTATCGGTATTATTACCACCTGAATTTTTTATTATCTTTGAGATAGCTCAGGTTATATTTACTCCCGAATTGATATCAGAAGCGCTCAATGCCGTTGAAGATATATCCCGTGAAGAAAAAATTGAAGCTCCCAATCGCGATGAGTCTATTTTAATAAATCGCGTTGAGCGCATATCGCCATTAAGTGATATTATGGTCATTGACCGTTACCGAACCATTTACGATTTAAAAAAAGCGCTCCCCAGGGAATTAGCGTGGGAAGATACAATTTTTGATATCAAGCTTTTTAAGCATGAATTACTTGTACAAAAATTTTACGAAGAGAAAGCTGATACATTTAAACCAATATCCACGCTACAGGATGAAAGTGGAAGACAAGCAAACAGATTTGATCAAAAATTTTATCTATTACTTGACCGTTCACGATCCATGGAAATCAGGATGCGATCGTTTTTTTCAAAATGTCTTGTGGCAGAATTTTTACGCCGCAAGCTTAACAGCAATGCAAAAATATTTTACCGTCCTTTTGACTCAAAGCCAGGTGACCTTTTTAAAATAGAAAAAAAAGAAGACTTCCCTTTTTTAATTGAAAGGGTTTTACTTACAACAACTGGTGGAACAAGCACCAATTTGCAGCAAGCTGTGTTTCAAGCCATCGATGACATTAATTTTGACAAAGATATGCTGAATTCAGAAATACTGGTTGTTACCGATGGTATCAGTAAAATTGATAAATATTTATTAAAGGAGAAGCTGGGCGATATTAAACTTAATATTTTGAAAGTTGGTCGTGATTTGGCTGAGCCTGATTATTTTGAAATGAAAAAAACATTTGATGCTAACAAAATGAAGTTTGATCCTACTGCTCTTAATATTAAAGAGATACAACACAAAATGGATAAATCTCAAGAAGAAGAAGCATTATCGCCATTACAAAAACGGGCTTACCGATATATACTTGAATATTCAGAAACGATGTTTAAGGATTTAAAAGAAGTATCGCATCGTTTTGTTGAAATTCCCGATTTAGATCCTTCTTCATTATATGAGCTTACTGATGAAAAGTTAGATGCCATTGAAACAGCAGTAGATGATTTTTCTCGAATAGATTTTAATACCAAAACACTGGAAGAACGCAAAAAACTTTTTAAGCAAGCTTATTTCTTATCTCAGTACGTGACATTGTTACTTGAAAATAAAAAAAATTCCAGTAATCCTATTCTTAAAAACTGTGCCTATAAGCTTAAGAAGATCACTCAAACTATATTAGCAGATCCATCGTTGTTGCAAATGGTAATGGAAACCGGACGCTTTACTGATAAAGATACATTAAAACTTTCAATGAAACAGTTAAAAGAAAAACTAAAAGATATGAAGATGTCACAAACACCACTTTCAGCCGAAGAAATAAGAAAAGCACAGATGTTACTAACATCCGATTTGGGCGAGGGCAATATAGGACAATTTTTAAGAGTGCTTTTTATTAAATTATTGGAGTGCATTAAAAAACTACTGCAAAAAATAAAAAACGCCATCAAAAAGAATAATTAGAGTTTTTCTTTTCGATACCAATTCAAAGTTTCAACCCAGATTTCAATATTATCTTTTTTAGGAATCCATTGAAGCTCTTCTTTTATTTTATTACAATCCAATACAAAATTTGACAAGATGAACTGAACATGATCTTTCCGCAAATAATGAATATGCAGGGGTTTTAATAAAATTGATAATATCCTTGTAAATGAAGGTGTAATATGCTTAATCTGACAATCTAATTGAGCTATTTCTTTTACCTTGACAACCTGTTCCAATTGCGTTGGGACATTATCTGACCCAATATTATACACTTTGCCTATTGAAATCGGATTATGGACAATTGATAGCAAAGCTTCAACCACATCATCGGGATGTACAAGTTGATATCGTGAATCACCGTCACCGGCAATATATAATCTGTTTGAATCACCCATTGCCATTGCCATATATAAAATAATAAGGATCATTGCATCGTCTACACCGGGCCCGGTAATTATTGTTGGGCGTATAATAGTTACCGGCAAACCATCTTCAGCAAACTTTCTGCACAACTTCTCAGCCTTCACCTTGTCCTTACCATACGCCGTGTTGGGTTTGCAAGGATCATCTTCTTTAATTGGCATAACGTCAGGATTACCATATACCTTCCCACTTGATAAAAAAATAAAATGTTTTATATTATTTTCAGCAGCAGCCCTTAAAAGATTTTCTGTACTTTTTATATTTATTTTTTTCATGAATCTACGACCATAGTACGAAGCATCTTCAACATCCATTAAATGGAATATTATATCCACATCGCTCATAGCTTCATCAATAAAATCAGTATCAAGCAAGTTACCCTGTAGAAATGTCACCTCATCAGGTAATTTTGCATCCTTCCACATATCTATGGCCTTAACCTGATACCTATCAGTAATGAGCCGTTTTATAAGAGTTTGGCCAATCAAACTGTTACATCCTGTAACCAGAACCATGGTACCCTCCATAGGATGATCTACATGCCCAAGCATTTTATTTTGATTATTGATTTCGTCAAGCGTAAAATAGCGATGATAGCATTAAATATAGAGCCATTACAGATTGCATGGCTACTATTCAAACTCGGTTGTGCATAATAAAGTTGCTATATTTGAACAATTGTCT
>DAOLVF010000085.1:0-9096 GCA_035420565.1 Spirochaetota bacterium
AGAAAAGAAGATTGATATAAAATATACTATAAAAATAGAGCTTGACCTTTTTGCCCTATTTTTACGTTTTATAGTTATTCTGTATGAGTGCGTTATAGTGCACAACATATCCAGGCTTTTTATTTCACTGTATAAAGCTATTCTTAATGAGGTTGTTATTATGGAAGGCATGCAACACATTACATGGATACCGTTTGATATCGCTACCCGCTACATGGTTGATGTTTTTACCGGGTTAGGCGTTCCGCATGATGATGCGTTAATATGTGCAGATGTTTTAATTACTGCTGACAAATTTGGAATCGATTCGCATGGCGTTAACCGATTGAAACCAATATATTATGACCGGATAAAGCAGGGCATTCAGAAACCTGTTACTCAGTGTGCTGTTGTTAAAGAAGGACCAACTACTGCCGTGATAGATGGCAATGATGGTATGGGGCAGGTTATAGCCTACCGCTCAATGCAGATGGCTATTGATAAGGCAAAAAAATATGGTATGGGTATGGTTACCGTACGCAATTCCACTCACTATGGCATTGCCGGATATTATGCCAAAATGGCTGCTGACAATGCTATGATAGGCATAACCGGTACCAATGCAAGGCCTTCGGTGGCGCCAACATTTGGCGTTGAAAACATGCTGGGTACCAACCCTCTTACCTTTGGCATCCCTGCTGATGAGGATTTTCCGTTTTTGCTTGATTGCGCCACCAGTGTAAGTCAGCGCGGCAAAATCGAGGTGTATGCCCGCCTTGACAAACCTCTTCCCCCAGGATGGGTTATCGATAACCATGGCAATTCCTGTACTAACCCTCATCAGGTACTTGATGGGCTTATTAAAGGGAGCATGGCTCTGACCCCATTGGGCGGTATTGGCGAGGATGGCGCAGGGTATAAAGGGTATGGCTATTGTACTGTTGTTGAGATACTGTCGGCGGCACTGCAGGCGGGGAGCTATTTAAAAATGCTCAGCGGCTTTGACATGCAGGGTAATAAAGTGCCATACCATTTAGGACATTTCTTTATTGCTATTGCTATTGAGGCGTTTACCGACATTGCATCGTTCAAATCAATTACCGGTGATATCCTGCGTCAGTTGCGCAATTCAGCCAGAATGCCAGGTCAAAAGAAAATCTACACGGCAGGCGAAAAGGAATACCTCACTTACCTGGAGCGTAAAGATAAGGGTGTGCCGGTCAATAACGAAGTAATGAAAGAGCTTGTAGCCATGCGCGATGAGCTGAATATAACAGGATATGAACTGCTTACCTTGCATGCTTCATGAACAGTGTGGCGTGCTATGATGGCAAATGAAAACCATAGCAATGATGAATTTCCCCGAGAGATAACGTTTAAGGTGATTTTTCACAACACTCTATTTCTTAAAGAGATGCTCATCAATATTTGTGCCGAGAATACTATTGATGCACACATTACTGAACGTGAAAGCAAGCAAGGGAAATTTATTTCATATACCATTACTGCGCTGTTTGCCCACGAAGAAGTGTTACATGCAATTTGTAGCCACATAACACGGCTGGATGGCTTCATCACCATGTTTTAGCACTATTGGTTGGCGATAGTTCCGGTAATCTGTGTACACTCAAGATTATCTGCATGTAGTATATGAGCTTTGCTGCTTTCCATGAAACGGTGTGCACCCTTTACTACAACCCTGCATACAGCAAATTTTAACCGGCAAAAACTGCTGTATGAAAACATTGCAATACATTGACATGAAAACATTTTCCATGGCTATCATTATCATGTATGCACCATGGCAACGAGGCTTAGATGAAAATAGCAACGGGCAGTATAGAAGGTTTTTACCAGAAGATAAAAGTAGTGTGCACCTGACAGATAATAAAAAAATGCTATACATTATACTATTCAATGCAAAGCTGCGAAAATGTTGACATTGGATGTCTTCTGATATATTATTATATAGGTGTCCTGATAAAATTTCAATGGAGCACTTAAAACTTGAACTTGCAAACATTAATTATAAAGTGGTTGAAACTTTTGTTGACATACAAATATACTGTGATTATATGTCACAATTCTCTCCTCTGTATACGTCACTTCATCAAATACTATTGCAGTGAGGTATTTCTATGAGCATCCTTACCACAATTGAATCCAACCTTAAAGACGCAATGAAAAGCAAAAATGAACTGTTAAGCAGTACCTTGCGTATGATGAAATCGGACATACTGTATGAAAAGACAAAGGGTACGCAGGAGCTTACGGATGAAAAAATCATTGAGGTGTTAACACGCAGCGCCAAAAGACGAAAAGAAGCAATAGCTGAATATGAAAAAGCTGGCAGGGACGACCTTGCTCGTAAAGAAAAGCAGGAACTTGAGATAATCATGCAGTATTTACCGCAGCAGATGAGTGCTGATGAGATAGCCGCTCATGTTGATGCAGTGATTGCTTCAATGGGAACTATCACCAATAAGGATACCGGTAAGGTCATGGGGCAGGTGATGAAAGACCTGAAAGGGAAAGCAGACGGGCAGATTGTAAAACAAATAGTTGCTCAAAAACTTGAAAAATTGTAGATTGCACCATATATTTATAACAAATGGCTATACCCCGCGATACGATTGAACATATACGGCAGAAGGCTGCCATAGAAGATATCATACGGCGTTATGTTCCCACTCTTACAAAAAAGGGTAAGAACTATGTTGGTCTGTGCCCTTTTCATAAGGAAACAAGCCCTTCATTTACTGTCTCGCCTGATAAGCAGATGTTTTATTGCTTTGGCTGCCATGAGGGAGGCAATGTATTCACCTTCATAGCAAAGGTAGAGCATGTAGATTTTGTTCAAAGTGTAAAGATTGTCGGCGAGATTGTCGGCATTCCTGTTCGTAATGAGGAAAAGCAAAACGATGAATATACAACATTACTGGCAATAAATGCAATGATAGCAGAGCGTTACCGTCAGGCGTTGATGTCAGCGGCAGGAAAGCGTGCTCTGGACTATCTCTTGCATCGTGGGGTTACCCAACAGGGTATTGACGAATTCCAATTGGGATATGCACCTGATGAATGGCAGTATGCAACCGATATTTTGCGACAGAAGAATGTTCCGCTTGATATAGCCGTTAAAACCGGTAATATCAATAAATCGGTAAAGAATTCTACATCGCATTATTATGACAGGTTCCGGAACAGGGTAATATTTCCAATCTTTGACCAAAAAAATGAAATAATTGGTTTTGGTGGTAGAATTATTGAATCTGGCGAGCCAAAATATATGAATTCTCCCGAATCACTGGTATTTCAGAAGCGGAATATTCTGTATGGATTCAACAAAGCACGGCAGCACATTGCCGAATTGGGCAGGGCTATTGTTGTTGAAGGCTATCTTGATGTTATTGGAGTATATCAGGCTGGGATTCAGAATGTTGTTGCACCGCTTGGCACCGCCCTTACGCAGGAGCAGCTACAACTGCTGTCGCGCCTGAGCAATGAGGTAATTATTGTTTTTGATGCCGATTCAGCGGGGGTAAAGGCATCGTTGCGTTCGCTTGACGTTGCAGCAAACCTTAACATAACTATAAAAATAGCGCAGTTGCCCGAGATGGACCCATTTGATTTTGTCAACAAACGTGGTGCACGGGAATTTATGGCTGTTGTTGATAGTGCTCTCAAGCCGGTTGATTTTCGCATTGAGCGGATTATTGCAGAAAATAAGGGAAAATCACAGGTTAATGTACTGAAGCAGATTTTTGACATTTTGCGTACTATCCCGTTTGAGGTTGAACGGCAGCACTATTTTAAAAAGCTAAGTTCAGTGTTTCAGGTTGATGAAAAGGCAATACGAGCTGATTATGAACGTTTTACAAAAGGTAAAACAACTAATGGGGTGATAGTTAC
Source organism: Spirochaetota bacterium (assembly GCA_035420565.1). Taxonomy (GTDB): domain Bacteria; phylum Spirochaetota; class UBA4802; order UBA4802; family UB4802; genus UBA4802. The sequence continues at coordinate 3,892 of DAOLVF010000085.1, forward strand.
CGATAATAATACTGTTGATTTTTATGCAAAAAGCCAGCGGGAATTGGTATTACTTTTATGCAATTATCCCCTGCTTATTGAAAATGCCATTGTTGATTGCCCATTACAGGATTTTACTGATACTGTAGCAAAGAATATCTATCAGACATTGATTGCTTTGTATGAAGACAATGAATCTTTTTCACTGGAAAAGATGTTTGATTTTTATCCTGAAGGTGAAGAAAAAAAATTGCTGACACAGGGCTTTTCAAAACAATTTTCATTTGAAGATCCTCATGTTGCATATTCGGAAATTATACTAAATATGAAGCTTTTCACAATCGACAAAAAAATTAATGAATTTGCAGAAAAAATTGAAAAGGACAATCGTGAGAATATACAATATTATATAACCGAGATTGAAGTATTGCGACGTGAAAAAGAAAAGTTAACTTCGTACATCTACAATAAAGGAAGTATCAAACATTAATGAAATAGTAGCTGTTTAAAAAATCAATGCAGGGATTGTATAAATTCTTGTGATTGTTATCAATGATTTTGTAAGTAATAATAATTTTAATGTAAAGGGTAGAATTAATTATGGCAAAAGGCGATGTACTTTTAGAGAGCATTCCGGAGGTTAAAAAACTTGTGGAATTGGGTATATCAAATGGTGAAATTACCTATGATGAGCTCAATGATATTTTACCCGACAAGATATTAAATTCTGATAAGATTGATGATATTTTTATTCTATTGAACCAATTGGGCATTGATGTTGTTGAAGAACCAACTCGACGAAATGATGCTGCACCATTAAAAAAAGAAAAAACGCATTCCAAAAAATCATCTTCTTCATCGTCTGAAACAGGCGTTTCAGATGATCCAATACGGTTATACCTGAAAGAAATAGGGAAGGTGTCGCTTTTATCGGGTGACCAGGAGGTTAAATTAGCAAAACGAATAGAAGAAGGTGAAATATTAATTGAAAATGCTGTTCTGGACTCAACGGTGCTGCTCAATGAACTTGTTAAAAATCACTCAAAAGTAAAAAGCGGTAAGATTAAGTTAACTGATATTTTGCGTATTAACAAGCTGTACTATTTTTCTTCGTTTGATATGCACGATCTTGAAAAACGATATGAAAATAATATGAGCATTATCATTGCTGAAGATAAAAAGATAATGCAAAGTCAAGCCAAACTTAAAAAGTTATCTGAAGATTCAAAAAAAGCATTAGAGTTGAAAGAAAAGATGATGGCATCCCGCAGTAGTATCAGGGAGGCATTGATAAACTTACAGGTGCATGAAAATGAGATAAATAAAACTGCACAGCGAATATTATCAATGGTTGCCCGTATAAAAGAAACCCGTCATTTTTTTAATAATCTGGAAAACAGTTTTAACAAAACTGTCAAAGAGCTGAAGCAGTTTGGGCGTAAATTAGAAAAGAATGAAGATGTAAAAAAGATATTAAAAGAGCTGAAGATTAAAAATAAAGATGAGCTTTTAGAGATAGTTAAGGATATCAGAAACAATGAGCGGAAGATACGCAGGATTGAGCAGGAAGCTGGTTCAACCTGTGACGAAATTATGGAATGGGGCACACAGATTGAAATAGGGCATCGGAAAATATCACTGGCAAAGAAGGAACTTATCAATGCTAATCTGAGACTTGTTGTATCAATAGCCAAAAAATATGCAAATCGTGGCATGCACTTTTTTGACCTTATCCAGGAAGGTAATATTGGACTGATAAAGGCTGTTGATAAATTTGAATATCGAAAAGGATATAAATTTTCCACCTATGCAACATGGTGGATACGTCAGGCAATAACACGAGCTATATCTGATCAGGCGCGTACCATCCGTATTCCGGTACATATGATAGAGCAAATTAATAAGGTTATGCGTGAAACACGGTTGTTTCAACAGGAGTTTGGCCGTGAACCAAGTCCGGATGAATTAGCCGATAGATTAGGCTGGCATGTGAGCAAGGTAAAAGGTGTTAAAAATGTTGCCCGTGAGCCAATATCGCTTGAAACCCCCATTGGCGAAGAAGAAGACTCGCTACTGGGTGATTTTATAGAAGATAAAGAAGTGGATTCACCTGTTAATACAGCAGCATATCGCTTATTGTCAGAACAGATAAATGCTGTTTTAAGCACATTACCAGCACGTGAACAAAAGGTTATCCGTATGCGTTTTGGGCTGGATGATGGCTACTCGCATACGCTGGAAGAGGTTGGTTATGTGTTTAAAGTAACCCGTGAACGTATACGCCAGATAGAAGCAAAGGCTTTAAGGAGGTTGCGCCATCCTACCAGAGCACGAAAATTAAAAGATTACCTTGACTATATGTAATTAGTCTGTAAAATTTTAATAGTCCAATAGATAATTAATAGATAGAAGATGGTATCTTTTATCTATTAAATTAAAGGTACACTAATAAATCATTGTAATGCCCATTGTATAGTGTGAATAATTAATATGCATCATCAGGAAAATACAAATTTAATTAAAACTGTTACCATCGTTGGAGCTGGTTCCTGGGGTACAGCATTAGCTAATGTTATAGGGCACAATCACCCTGAAATGACTGTCAGGATGTGGGCGTATGAAAAGGATGTGGTGCGCACCATTAATAATAATCATATCAACACTGCATATCTTCCCGGTATTATACTGGCTGATTCTATAATTGCGTATCATGATCTCAAAGAATCAGTGAAACAAACTGACGCTATTATCATTGCCACTCCTTCAAAGGTTGTTTATGATATCTGTGTAAAATTACGACGTCATATACAGCCTGATACCTATTGTGGTTATCTTTCAAAAGGATTTTGTAAAATTGGCAGTGGAATCTATACAATGTCACAAACAATAGAACTTGCGTTGCCATTTTTAATGGATACGGTTTGTGCAGTATATGGACCCAGCCATGCCGAAGAGGTTTGTAAAGAATACCATACTGCATTACACATAGCAAGCAAATCCAATAGCTCAATTAATTTTTTTATGAACTTACTATCAAATGAGTACATAGAATGTATACCTATAAACGATATCATTGGTGTTGATTGTGGAAGCACCTTGAAAAATCCTGCTGCAATTGCTGCAGGGCTTATCAGCAACCTGCCACAATGTGGTGACAACCTCATGGGAGCTCTAATTGCACAGGCGCTGAAAGAGATGGTGCAACTGGGTAAATGTTTAGGAGGGCAGGAGGATACAATAACCGGTATAGCAGGTCTGGGTGATCTGGTTGCTACTGCATTAAGCCAGCATAGCAGGAACAGGAGGTTTGGTAAAGAAATAGGAGAGCAGATAACACAAAAAGGTACGACATTAAGTTTGTTCGATAGATTTCTTTTACGGTTTAAACCCGACGATGTTCTGGGAAGAATGGGTGGAAGGGTACATTACCTTGTTGAAGGAGCATATGCTATTGAACCCATTATTGAATTGGCTGATAGATATACCATCACCATGCCTATTTATCGTTCTTTATATGAGGTATTGTTAAATAAAAGAGATCCATGGCTTTTAATTGAGACTATAAAAAATCCCGCAAAATATGAAATTCTTACCCGCAGGGCGCGAATTAAAGCAAAGGAAAGAAAAAAAGGCATAGAGCGGATGAGCGGGCTCATATTCAAAAATATTGTCGTTGAACGAATGATCAAAGAACTATCTGTCCCTGAAAAAAAAAGAGAGGTGCTTGATCAAAAAAATGAATATATACAATTGCTGCACCAGTATAAACATCTAAAAAAACCTAAAAAATTTTTATATGAACTATCGCTCTATAACAATCTGAACGAAAAAAATTATGAAGAGCAGCTTAAAACAATTATAGAATTTTATTATACCAGCATAAGCGATAGATATGTATATTCATTTTCTTTATTAATGCTTAAAGCTGCACGGATGTTTTTTTATATATATGGATTGCTATACCGCCGTAAAATAGTAGAATTTTTTGAGGAAAGAATTTCTTTAAGTGGTGATATTAAATATTTAAAAAAAATAGCAATGACAGCCAATCCGGTCTATATTTGTAACGCCAACCAGATTGCTGATTCAATTTTTGTTGTTCTGGCGCTCATAAAATTTATAACTATTCCTTTGCCGCGATTTAATATTAACAGCCAGTTATTAAAAAACTCTTTGTTGCGCTACCTTTTCAGGGTGAGTGGTGGTTATATTGTTGATAAAACACGGTATTCTTCTACACTGTATCGTGAGACACTGCTCAATTACATTTTAATCTGTGTTGAACATGGTATTACCATACTGTATTCAAATGATTCAAGTGCACCAAATGATGAAACAACTGACTCCATATCACAAAACGATATTATTCAGGATGTACTTATTGAAAGGCTATCAATTCTTTTACAACAAACATCAGAGGAGATTGCTATTATCCCTGTTGAAGTTGCCCATAAATATTATAACCCTGTTGGTATGCCGGTTTCTTTTCTTAAAATTTTCCGTAATGTAACAAAGGTAAATATTTCACGACCCATAACCATGTCTCATTTTTCAGCCAGCGAAGCGCTTGCTGAAGATACTAAGATGATGTTAAGGCTAAAGTTGCGCCATGATACACCGCTGTATCCCCATTATTTTGTAGCACATTCATTAAACAAGAATAGTGGAATTGCTGATATAAGGAAAATATCTGATGATGTTGATAGCGAGTTAAAATTAAGAAATTTAAAAAACTCTTATGACGTTTCAAAAATAGTCCAGGATGGATTAGACTTTCTTGAGTTGAACGGCTATGTAATGATAAAAAACACCCTGGTATCAGTAGCGGATAATAATACTGAAGCAATACGTTATTTTGCAGGTTATTTGCTATAGCTTACTGTATCAGTTTATATAAGAAAGAAAATACATCATCAAGTGAGTATGCTGCATAGAGAGTACTTCCGTTTTGTCTGTCATCGATTGGCTCTTCTGCAATCCTTTGGCTCCATCCTCCGGTGAAAACACAGCTTATTATTGGTTTTCCATATTGCCATGCATACGATAGTTCGCTCAGTGTTCCCGATTTTCCACAAATTGAAATAACAACATCTGCTGATAAAACATTGATACTGTTACGTGCAAAACCTATTCCAGTTGGAATGACGATATCACAATAACTATTGGCATCATTGAATGTATCAAATGGCAAAATACCAACTACAATACCACCGTTATCATGCGCAC
>DAOLVF010000086.1:0-8921 GCA_035420565.1 Spirochaetota bacterium
CAAAGTTAGGCGAAGAGGTAATCGTCATAACCCCAAAATATCGTCATGGGGATGACAATGCTATGAAAAAAATGGCATCCGCATTACAAAGATACAAAGCAGCGTATACAGGAAAAAATGTACGCTTCATGATTGAGAACAACACCTATGAAGCCGGTGTCCATTATGCACAGGTAGATGGTATCCATTACTATCTATTTGATCACCATGAATTTTTTGACGGGCTTTACTGGGGCTACACGGGCGAAGAAAAATTGCGACGTCGTATTGCGTTTGCACGCGCCAGCGCTGAGCTTATAACCACCTTTGGATTAAACCCTCTTTTTGTATTAACCAACGACGCCTACACCGGAATATTCAACGGCATTATACGAAGTGACCATATATATTATGCTCATCCAAATTTTAAACGAACATCTTTTTTCCATATCATTCACAATGGGGGATGGCAGTATTTTGATTCATATCACCGATACGAAAACGGCAAAGATCTTTTTTCACTGTTTAACCTTCCCCACTGGCGATACAATGATTTTTCTGATCCCACCGAATATGATAAGATTAACTGTATGGCATCAGGAATACGTTTTGCTGACCGTGTCATTACAGTAAGCCCTTCATATGCAAAACAGATTGAAAAGGCATGCGATGGTCTTGAAAAGATACTACACAACGTTATTGGTATAAGCAATGCACTGGGAATAGATTTTAAAAATCGTATTACCAGGCAGTTTCACCATTCAGGATTTGTTGATAAATACTATCCTGCAATGATTGATTTGCTTAAAAAAAATACCACAGCATATCAAACAGTACGTACTCGTTACCCTCAGATACTTGAAGGAGTTACAGCCTGCGAACACATTGCCGATCCATTGCAACGAGAATATATAACGCATATCCGTAATAAACTATGTTTGCAGTGTAAATCAGGATTTGATATCAATCCTGATACCGTATTATTTTCCATGATCCACCGCATTGCCGAACAAAAAGGTTTTCAGCTTCTTCTGGATGCATCATCCGAAATTTTTACTACATTACGCTATCAGGGGGTTATTGGTGGCGCAGTGGCATGGGGCGACCATCGGGGAAGCGAGCTGGCAACAGGACTCATTAATCTACAAAATTACTATCAAAAAAGTGTCTCGGTTACCCTTGGTTTTCAGGATATCAGTATTCCACTTATGTGCTCTGATGTATTTCTCATGCCTTCATTGCACGAGCCAGGCGGCATTTCTCAATTAGAGGCTCTGGCATGTGGTTGTCTTGTGGTTGCTCGGGCTACAGGAGGATTGCGTGACACCGTAATACCCATACGTGTCAGAGAACAATCAGTTGAGGGTAATGGTTTTCTTTTTTCAGATTTTAATGCTGCATCGTTCTACGATGCCATGCAACGATGTGCTGCATTTTTTAAAAACAGCAATGATACCGTAAAAGCACTTGCGCGGAAAAATGCAATGGAGTCAGTCTACTATTGGGATAAGCCGGCTAAAGAATATATTGATGTGCTCTATTCACACAAAGAGATTATACGGGTGGTATAAAATAAAAGAGCCTTCCACAGACACTATGAGTACGAGTGGGAGGCCCTGGAGTGTAAAATGATCTTATTTTGTTATCGGGAATCTATATTCAAAACTTGATTATTTTATGAAAACAAAATTGTATACTATAATACCATTACTCTGTATTGTGGTTTTGCTTTCATGCACAACAAATGAAAAGTCAGCAGTGAACGCTTTAGTACATTCTATCAATGGACAGCCTGTCATTCCCTTTACTGCTAACAAGCTGTACATTGAACCATTTAAAAATGAAACAGGCATACAGCACTATGAAGATAGTATGAAAATAAGGATTGTTGAAAAGATTGTTGCAAACGGCAGGTTGGCGATAGTTACTTCAGAAGAGGCCAGCGATGTAAAACTCATGGGTACCATACAATCATTGCAAATACAGCCCATAACCATTGACTATGCGGGAATAGTGAAAAAAAAGCGATTATTGATTATTGCTGTGATAAGTTTAGTAAATACTCACACTAAAACGTTTATTTTTCGCAACATTACGGTACAGGCATTTAAGGAATACTCTGATATTGAAGTACCCATTACACCACTTAACATTGTTCAGGATGAGGTTGAACAGATGTTAGCCTCTCGCATTACTCTGCAGGTTGAAACAGGCTGGTATACTGCACTCAAAACAGACGCTGAGAGGGGAAAAAAATAGTATGGCATCATTGCTATCATACAATGAGTTTAAAGCAACACTTAATAAACATCAACTATCGCACATATACTGTTTTTGTGGTGATGAACAGCTTCAAAAAGAAGAAGCAGTTTTACAAATTGCATCAATAATCTTTAAATCAAAAAAAGAGGAAGATTATACAATAGCTACATACTTTGCTGATGATAACCTTGAACTGGCATTATCAAAAGTTTTATCACATTCACTTTTTGGCGGCACTTCGTTGTATGTTATAAAGCACTGTGAAAACGTTACTGCCAATAAAAAAATCCACTCCATGTTCAGGGATTGCGTAGCCAATATCCCCGATGCAAGTTATGTTATCTTTGATACCCAGGAAAATAAACCTCCATCACTTATCCCTGCTGATAGTATGAAAAGTATTCCAGCCGTACAATTTTACAGGCCATTTGCCGAAAATTGTAAAACATATATTTATAAAAAATGCAATAGCCTCAAGCTCACCATCACCGAAGAAGCAACAGATCATCTGGTAGAATTTACTGCAAGCAATATGAAAGAGATTGATGATATTCTTAATCTTATTTCATTTTCAGAAACAGCAAATATAACCATTGAATTTTTAGATGGATTTTTAATCAATGAACGAAGATCAATAGAGTTTGAATTTGTTGATACATTTTTTTTAAAAGATAAAAATGCATTAATTCTGTTTCAGGAAGCGTTGCAAAGAAACATAAACCAGGTGTTACTATTAACTTTGTTATTTAATCATGCTCAGAAAATTGAAGCATATCACATCAAGACGCAAAAGGGAAGCACCCCGGAATCTTTGATGAAAGAACTCAAGATATATGGAAAAAGACAAAAAGTATTTGCAAAACAAGCTATAGTATTTAATCTCGAATCAATACGAAAATTTATAGCAAATGTATATGTTTACGATCACAAACTTAAAAGTTATCGTTTTAAAGGTATTTTTCAGGAAAACCCTATGTATGACCTTTTACTGCAATATTTAGTGTGAAACTATTAATGTATGGACGTGTTACAAACTATTTCCGAGAATAAAGATAAATTCATTGCTTTTAACAATGAAAAATTTAAGCGGTTTCAGCAGCTTATCCCCAATCCCGCAATGCGACGAATTGTCAATACCATACCCTTTTTACTATGCATTAATAACAAAAAGATGCCTGGTTTTGTAGAAGGTGAAGTGCCACTGGGAATAAAAAATTTTACGCTGGACGAAGATACCATGCGTTACCTGCATGGAAGATATCCAGGCACCACCTTCCATGATTTTGAACGGGGTGATTTTATAAAGATGTTTGCCGTCATGGGAAGTGTTGGCTCGGTAGCATACAATAAAAAATCCGACCTTGATTACTGGGCATGCATCCATAGAAATTCAGTTACTCAGGAGGCTTTTGATAATTTTAAAAAGAAAGTAACCATTGTACAGGAATGGGCATCAAAAGAGCTGGAAGTACCAGTACATATTTTTATTAACGATATCGAAAGTGTTAAAAATAATATATTTGCTGAAGATGAAGAAGAAGCATTTGGCACTACCGTAGGTGCTGTACTTAAAGATGAATTTTTTAGAAGTTCAATCATCATTGCCGGTAAAATCCCGTTCTGGTGGGTTGTTCCAAGTTTTATTCATGATGATGAATATGATAAACTTTATAATCAACTTCCTGAAGACATGAAACGCGACAATTATATAGATTTAGGGAATCTATTTGAGATATCAAAGGAGGACTTTTTAGGAGCAGCATTATTTCAGATTATTAAATCACTGGGTAATCCATTCAAATCTATTTTAAAGATTGGCGTTTTAGAAAAATATCTTTTTGGTAAAACCGATTCACCACTATTAAGCCAGAAAGTTAAAATGCATGTTTTGTTAAGCCGGCTTACCAATTCAATACTTGACTCATATTTATTGATGTTTGATGAAGTATATGATTACTATAGCCAGGTCATTAATGACCCTGCTCTCCTTCAAATTTTAAAACAAAACCTTTATCTAAAAATTGATCCCCAATTATCAAGATATTTAGGCATTAAGGATAAAAAGAATATTCCTTATAAAGTGGCAGTGATGTTTAAGTATGTTCATGACTGGGGCTGGAATCTGAAAATTATTGAAGATATGGATAATTTTGACAACTGGGACTTCCAGCGGGTTATGCATTTCTGGGACACGGTAAAACGATTTATGCTCATGAGCTATCAAAAAATATCAGCTCAATTCAACACCCTGAATCTAAAAAAGCAGATGTCCGAATCAGATTTTATTTTACTGTCACGGAAAATCAAATCATACTTTTCTGTTGAGGAAAATAAATTTGAGAAACTCATCACATTTAAAGATACACCTGCGGAACCCATCCTGTATATTGAACCTATTAATGAAGGCATCCATGAAGTAAAGTGGCGTCTTTTTAAACGCAACCGCAGTGAAAAAAATGTTTTTACCACAACAACGTTGCGCACTGAAAATGACCTTGTTAAATTGCTGGTATGGTTAACTGTTAACAATGTTTATGATCCTGCAATCACCCGTATTAATATACAATCAGGTTATGTGCGTATAAACCAGAATCTTGTTGTTGAACTTCTCAATCAGATGTCACTTTTTTTTGCAGGAAAAGAAAAAATTAAAAATAAATATTATTTAAAATCTCCTTTTACCATGCTTCACTGTATTATAATCAATTTTAACAATGAAGCAGTCGACCACCTTGATTCGTTATATCACGTTTATTCAACAAGCTGGGGAGAGCAGTTCATAAAGCGGTATACTACTATAGCCCATATCACCCCTATTTTACAAACCATGCTGCAGGACGGTTTGGAATTATCTCTCCCTTTTGACGATTACTGTCTTATCAACAGTCCTGGGACGCATAAGCGTTTCTGTAAAAATTTCATTCAGCTTTTCAAAGAATCATATAAGGCGATAGTTACCGGCAAAACGCCTCATTGCCGATTTATTGGTGAACTTGAGGGTATCTATTTTGCTGCATTGCGAAATACTACTGTTGAGGTGCAGGCATTTGACAATATTGTCAAAGTTTTAACGACACTTACCTTAAAACCCGCTGTTGAAACACACTATTCATTTTATGGTGATTCTTTTTATCTTCAGGCATTGCATACTCTTTACAATAAACGGCTTCAAAGAGGCATAACGCTGGGATACTTTGAAGAAAATGACAGATTACAGGTACACATAATTAATGAAAAAGGAAATATTTTTACATTTTATGCACCAAAGACTAGTAAAAATATTTTTTTATATCACATCTATGGATTCTGTACCAATGTACTCAAGCGTATTCCAAGTTCATCAAGAGAAAGTCAGTCCAGCATCATTTGTTATAGTGTTCAAACAGATCGCAGAGGTGGTATCAACATGGTAGATGAAACAGGAAAGATACATGGAGATTATCTGCTGAATTTCACAAAGTCAAAAGCTTTACGTGTTCAGGTTGCCCGTCACATGGGAAATGAAATATTTTACAATTTTATTTTCCCTGATAATGTATCATCAGGTTTTATGACCATTAAGGAATTATATAGTGTTAAACATAAGATTGCCGAATTAAAAAAGGCGGGCATACCAATCTATTCATATATTGGCGAACTGGTATTTAATGACTTAAACCAGAAAGAAGCTTTGTTAGGGTCAAGCATTTATTTTGTAGAAAAATACAAATTGGAATTGATGCTACAGCGTATACACATTTAATACAAACTACGATTCGCCACCCGGGAAGTTATCCTTAAAGAATCGTATCTTTTTTTTCTGTGTTTCCACTTCCTGTTTGTTTATTGTTCCTTTTTCCAGAGCAATATCAAGTAATTTGACATCCGTATCATCATGGTCATCTAATTTGGACGGTATTTTTTCCTGCATTGTAGCTATTTTTTTATCAATATCATCCTGCGTAAGCATAGAAAATTCCTGCTCATTGAATGCCTCTTCATCAAGTTCTGATAAAGCATTTTTTGATTTATGCATTTTTTGTTCTTTCTTTTTATTACCTTTCTTTTTTGGTACCGCAACAAGCGGTTCCTTGATTTCCTCTTCTTCTGGTTGTAAATTAGCCGGCGGGTTGGCTATCTGCAATTCAATTAACTTTATGCGTTCACCCAACAAAATATTTATTTGCTTTTCTATTGTGATAAATATTGGTTGTGTAAATGATTTATTGCTCTGTAACGACTTTTCCAGTTTTCGCAGTTCACGAATATCCTGATCAATCATCTCTATACGTTTAAGCACATGAATAACTTTCATAGCTGAACCCCAATTAAAAGAAATTAATAATACTGTATGTAATAGTGAATCTATAATTAAAATAATGTCAATAAACTTTTATTTTGCTATAGTTTTTAAACATCAAAATATATAGTTCTGTCATCATCTACAGTAAATTTGAGATTGCATTCAGGACATTTAAATTTACCTGAAGCATTAACCTTAACCATGGATTTGCACTTTGGACATTCTACTACTATAGGGTGATCAAACATGATTGAACCATGATCTGGTACAACTTTTTGTTTTTCTTCTGTATAGTGTTTGTCTTCATGAGTTTCCCCTGTTGCCTGTTCGGAGATATTCTGGTTGGGTAACCGTTGAAGGATAGTGTTTACTGCTTGCATTGCAAGGTCAACCGAATCAAAAATTGATATTCTCAGTGACACCATGTCAAGTAATGTTTTAACTTCACTATTGCAATTACATACTACCAGTATACCCCCTATAGAATTTAGTATCCTTTCCGCATACATCAATGCTCCAATTCCTGTTGAACTGAGATATTCTAACTGCGAGCAATCAATAATAGCAGATGAACATTCCTTTGTCAGCGATGATATATATTCTTCAAATTCTACTGCATTTGTATGGTTAATATAGCCCTGAACTGTAACCACTGCTATCGAATGTTCCACCCTATGTTGAATAACCATAATAGCCTACTCCTTTACCGGTATAGCTTCTTTGATGCCAGTATGGGGAATATGGCTTCCCCCTTCATGATGTAACTTTAATCCAATATCATACAAAAGAGTTTTGCATACCTTTTTTTGCCTGGTGTATACAATAACACCAGCAATGAGTGAAGTAAAAAAAGAAATTATACCAATAATAGCTATAATCACCATACTTTCATAAAATGAGCTATCAATTATCTGGTATACTGGTTCCTTGACAATAATGCAATTAACTGTCCCTATTGATTTTCCATTAACAAAAACAGCCTTCGATACCAACCAGCTATTGGTATCAATATCCTTATAAATAAAGCGCTTTATCAAGTGACGTATATCTTTGCTGTACGGGATTGTTATATCAGGCATAAAATAATCATATATAAAAAGTTGCTTTGATTGTATAGAATAAGGATATAAGATCATATCAATATTATACCTGAATTCATCATTTGTAATATTACCATGAAGCTCTTTCTCTTTTGTTTCATCCGAGTGTGCTACAATTGTACCGTTATCCAGCACAAAAAAGATTTCTTTTATTCCCCTCAGTGATTGTTGCTGATGAAACAATGACACAAGCTTATATGTTGATTTTGTTGTATATGCTAAACCTGCTGCATCTGAGTACATTGTAATAAGTGTTTTGGAAATATTGCGCACTTCTACAACAAAATCGTTAATATCAACTGTTACTTTTTTGTATTGAAAAAAAATAGCAATGCTGCTTGCAATGAAAAACAGCATAACAAACAATAGCATCACAAATAGGTATGGAAACCTTATAATGTTTTTTTTATTCATAACTCTTTACAATAACGGTTACCAGTATATACTATAGTATTCATCGGAAAATATCATATTGATATATACAATTTTTATAGGTATAGTGAAAGTTGCTTTGATAGCATGTCAACTAATGGCAAACAACTGAGGAGCATAGCATGTACCCATACAATATTACAATCCAGTTTTTAGAAGTTTGTTGATGAATTGATATAATGAACATGTAGTGTTACTGATATTCTGAGGTAAAGCCGCCTGTACTGAGCAAAGTCAAAGTGAAGAAGCCCGTGATACGGGAATGTCATTGTGAGCGAAGTGAAGAATCTCGTAGTTTTTTAAAAGAACAGATTCTTCTGAACTACATCCCTCAAAATGACACAGTATTCTATTTACAGAGGGGGAACATAATTACAATGACACTACAACCAGAAGAAATGTTAGAAGAATGGGATTGGGAAAAAGGTATCCCAACAGGAAAATCTATACCACGAAGTATTGCCCATCAATGCGGCATAGCCCATGAAGGTGTTCATTTATGGATTGTGCGTTCTATACCTATTCCACAGCTTGTGTTCCAGAAACGTGCTTCCCATAAAGATATGTATCCTGGTTATTTAGATATAACCGTTGGTGGGCATGTACCCTATGGATTAGACACCAATAAAATCCATAAAGAGGCATATGAAGAGATAGGGATAATACCGGATGATAATAAACTCATTGATTTAGGATATTTCCGGTATGAAGAAAACAATGCTACTCTTTTTCACCGCGAATTCCAGAGGGTATATTTGTATATGTCAGATGAACCGTTGACAGCCTATTCATTTAATGATAATGAGGTAAACGCGGTCTATGCTATACCTGTAGATTATTGCAAAGCTATATTTACCGATGACTAT
>DAOLVF010000087.1:0-8652 GCA_035420565.1 Spirochaetota bacterium
CCAATAGGTGTTGTAAATGATGAACAGACAGTTTGTGTAATGGAGCTTATTTCATGAGTCAGAGTGCCGCCGTTAGTGTCGCATAGTACCAGCATATCAACACCAGCTTTTTTTGCACTTTCTAAAACCTTCATAGCATAATCGCTGTTGGCTTTAAAACCATCATAAAAATGCTCGGCATCTAAAAAGACCTCAAATCCCTTATCCTTGCAATAGGCAATGGTATCATACACCATGTTTAAATTTTCTTCCAGCGTTATGTTGAGTGCGTCAGTAACATGAAAATCCCATGATTTTGCTACAATGGTCAGGGTATGAGCATTGGATTGGATAAGATTTTGTAAAAGTTCATCTTCGGCTAATTTCATTTTAGGACGTTTGGTGGAACCAAAGGCTGCAATTTTAGCATGGTTTATAGAAGCGCTACGGATTTCACTAAAGAAAAGATTATCCTTTGGATTGGATCCTGGCCAGCCGCCTTCGATATAGTCAATCTTCAATGCATCTAATTCCAGTGCAATACGTATTTTATCCTGAAGGGAAAACGAAATACCAAACGTTTGGGCTCCATCGCGTAATGTAGTATCATATAAAATGATATTCCCTGTGTTATGTTCCATAATAGCTCACGAGTATTATAACTGTTTACCATGGTGTTAGCATATCATTAAATATATAACACTTTTTCTGGTAGTACAAATATTATTAAATAATTTTAATGGAGTGTTATATTTTTTTTGCATTGAATGACAACGTAAACGATAATGCATATAATGGGAACTGTGTAAAATATTCAAGCTATTTTTTTGACAAAATGGACAATTTGCTTGAAATTAATAATTAATATTGATTATAGTGGTTACTATAGTAAATAATTAATATCGTTTGCCATAATGAAGTATGAAACAGAGTATAACATATAATGCTAAACAAAAGCGATGGGGTTTGCTTCTTTATGGAGTTTTGGCTCTATTAATTATTACCTTATGTATAGTAATGTATGTATTTATATATTACTCCATCAATCATTCATTGTTACAACCTTCTTATTTATTTCTTTTTGTTTTATTTGTTCTGGTGTTAGTTGCAGGGATCTATTCAACTATAAAATTTTTGGTTATAACAACAAATGAGATTGTTAGCAGTAAAAATGAATTAGCATTAAAGGACGTCATTATAGAGCATTCCAATGAAATTATCATACTCCTTGATAATATTGGAAAAATTTTAAGCATTAATCCTGCATTAACAACCATACTTAATTTTGAAAAAGAAGAATTGATACAGCAACCATTCAGAGCAGTTTTATATGAAAAGTCATTTGAAGATTCGGTGAGATTACGGGATCTTTTGCTTAGCAGATTTAAAGATGTATTTAAAGGATATGAGGCTGAAATTGTTTTACCGTGTAAGGTGCAACATTATGCCGAAATAAAATCTATTGCATTTAAGTTAGTTCCCATTTTTAAAGATGAACAGTTGCAATATATCCTTGCTATAGGAAGGATTATACAATCCGACTACCTTACCAGTAACTATCTCAAAAGCGAATTTGCAGAATTTATTCTGGACAACAACATACGCATGGTAAACATGCTGTCATATAGATTAACAAGAAATTTAGAAACCTATATGGAAAAAAAAGAGATCATACGCATACAGTTGGGGCTGCAGGAAGCTATCATCAATGCCATAGAGCATGGTAATTTAGAGATAGATTTTAAGACAAAGAGCCTTTTAAAGAAAAAGAATGGCAATTATTGGGATCATGTTATTGATAGATGCAATAAAGAGTATTTAGAGAAGCGGAAGATTAAGGTACAGTATTATTTATCCCCTGATCATGTGAAATACATCATAACTGATGAGGGTAAAGGTTTTGAATGGGAGCACTATATTACAACGCTGCCCGACGGTAATTTAATCAACAATTATCATGGTGTGGGGTTAACGATGTTACAGGATATCTTTAATGTGTCGTTTAATGAGAAAGGTAATGAGATAACCATGATAAAGTATTTTAACAAAGGGTGACATATGACTGCTTACCGCAACCCTGTACCTACCGTTGACATTATTATACAGCTTGAAGATGAATATGGCAATGTTAAACCTGATGAGATTGTGTTAATAAAACGTAAAAATCCTCCTTATGGGTGGGCTTTACCAGGTGGCTTTGTGGATTATGGTGAAACGCTGGAGCAGGCAGCAATACGGGAGGCAAAGGAAGAGACATCGCTTGATGTTATATTGCTGAGGCAATTTCACACCTATTCTGATCCAGCACGGGATCCGCGTCAGCATACTATTACCACTGTCTATATTGCCAGGGCTAAAGGAAAACCAGAAGCCAATGATGATGCCAGAGAAGTAAAAATTTTTAATATATGCAATGTGCCCGCCACCATGGCTTTTGATCATGCACAGATACTTAAAGACTATAAAAATAACCGATATTGAGGAAGTAGCAATGGACATTTCGTTTAATCTTATGAAATTAACAGGGTTGGCAATTGATACGCTTTCTAAATTAAGCAAAGCTACTATACGGGTACATGATCCCGAAAGAATTCCTAAAGCTCCTGTTGTATTTGTGGTAAACCATTTTACCCGAATGGAAACATTTTTTCTTCCCAATGTTATTTATAAAATAACAGGAAAGTATCTCTATTCATTAGCACATTACAGCTTTTTTACAGGCAGCTTTGGAAGATTCATGGAAAAGGTTGGTGCTGTTTCAACGAAAGATCCCATGAGAGATGTTAAGTTCATTGGTGCTTTGCTCAGAGGGGATATGGATTGTATAATATTCCCTGAAGGGCAGATGATAAAGGATAAAAGGTTTATAGAACGTGGCAAATATATGGTTTACAACTCCGGGATACGACGGCCACCTCATACCGGTGCTGCCAATATTGCATTACACGCACAATTTTATAGAGAAGAGTTGAAAAGCTGCCAAATTCGTAATGCATGTGATGAGTTGAACACATTAATGGCTCATTTTGGTATACATGATAATGAATTATCACATGTTGTTGATCAGGAAACTTATATTGTACCGGTAAATATAACATATTTTCCCATACGAGCGCATCGAAATATTATCAATAAGATAGCCAGCACATTTGTTAAAAGTTTGCCCGAGCGCATAGAAGAAGAGCTTGAGGTTGAAGGGACAATGCTGGTAGAAGGTGTTGATATCGATATCAATTTTGGCAATCCCATTGCCATAAGCCCCTATTTAAAGAGCTATCTGGCAAAGAGGAAAATCAAAAGTAAAAACCTTTACCTGCAACCACAGGATTTGCAAAACGATGTAGTGCTACGGAAAATTGCCATTGATATTATGTATCGATATATGCATGACATTTATACAATGACAACCATCAACCATGATCATATCTTTTCGTATTTATTGACGAGAGCTACAAACAAAATAAAAGAAGGTGATTTTAAAACAAAGGCATATTGTGCAATTGCGGCATTAAAAAAATTAGAATTACCATCGTGCCATAGCGCATTAAAATTGAAACAGGGCTATCTTTTAACCGATGATCCTCATGGGCGATATAACGATTTTATTGATGCGGCTAAATCGGAAGGACTTATAACTGTCAACAATGGCATTATCTATAAAAATAAACAAAAATTTTCCCGGGCATATGAGTTCCATACAATACGGAAGGACAACATTGTTGAGGTTTTAAAAAATGAAATAGAACCGTTGCGGAATCTGACGCGCAGGTTACAAATTTTGTATTGGACCCCAATGGTGTGCGTGCGGCGAAGTATTGCACAATCGTTTTATCAGCGCGATGTGCAGATATTTGAAAATGACTATAAGCACTATTTTAAACAGGGCGAAACAAAACCAAAGTATATTGGCATGCCGTTTTTTAAAAAGAGGTCGTTTGCAAGGGCAGGGGTGGTGCTGGTACATGGTTATATGGCTGCACCTGCAGAGATGCGTGAGCTTGCTGATTTTTTATATAATCAGGGATACACGGTATACTGTGCACGGCTTAGAGGGCATGGCACATCACCAGAGGATCTTGCAACAAGGAGCTATGACGAATGGTATGAATCAGTAAACCGCGGCTATATTGTTGTAAAAAATTTAGTTAAAAAGGTATTTATCTGTGGTTTTTCTACCGGTGCCGGGCTTGCGCTGCTGCATGCTGCTAATAAAAAAGATGCTCTATGCGGCGCTGTGGCAATCAGTGCACCGTATAAATTAAAGAATATTGCTTCAGGGCTTGCTCCTGCCGTGGATACATGGAATAAATTTTTATCATTTTTAAAAATAAAAAAGATTGGCAGGCTGGATTTTATCCCCAATCATCCTGATCATCCTGATATTAACTATCTTAAAAATCCCGTTTCGGGCATTCATCAGATGGAAACATTGATGGATGTTGTTGAGAAACGGCTTAACGACATTTATATCCCGGTATTAATAATGCAGGGTGCTGGCGATACAACGGTTGACCCCAGGGGTGCTTTTGAGCTGTTCATGAAAATACCCTCAGAAAAAAAAGAATGTACCATGGTTCACTCAAAAAGCCATGGTATAACCCGCGGTGATGTGGGTATTGTTGTTGCACGGAGAGTTGGAGCTTTTTTGCATGATTACAGGGTATAGCACATTATAATTTATACGATATGCCTGCACCTACTGTAATGGTCCACACATTGGATTTTGTTTCTGATTCCAGCGAAATGCTGTCATCTGAATGATAATATGTATCAATGCTGTTACGTGACACGATAAGCAAGCCTGTAATTACGATATCAGGCGTATAGATATAGTTGCATCCCAATGTCATTAATAAAAAATTATATTTTCCCCTTCCCTTACTGTTGCTGTTGGCAGCATTATTAAAAAGATGAAAAAATGCTATGCCACTCATAATCTGCAGTGATCCATTGATGGTATATTGGGTGCCGCCTTTTAATAGTAGTATTGGATTGTTCTTCACTTCTATAGACTGATGTTTAATGGCGGGAGATGGATTGTCAGTTACCTGTATACTGGTATTGCTGTATTCGCTGGGCATAATGAAACCAGCTTCCAGTGCTATTCCTAATGTTGGAATGATCTGTACATATCCCCCTGCATTAATCTGAGGGCCTTCCAATTGTTGAATCTTCAAGTCATCATTATATGAACTATCGCCTGTGCTAAAATTGGCATCTACTTTTTTTTTGGTCAATTTAACTGTTGAAGGGATAAAACGTAATCCAACCTGTGATGTCCCATCGGTTATCAGGTAACCAATTGCAGGTTGTATGATAAGTGCATATTCTCTTAGTGTAAAGCTGTATGAAGGGGATAAGCTATTATCGGTTTTGGTGTCATTATTTGACAGGAATGGGGTTACGGCAATTTGTAATCCTGCAAAGTTATTGTTAAATAATTTCCATCCATAGGCTATGGTAACGGTGGGGGCTATCTCATCAGTTGTAGTGGTTTGTGTCTGGGTAAAAGAAATGCCGAAAACATCACCACTGAGTTTTTCTACATCTTTTCTTCGCAGATACAGATTATCCTTTGATGAAAGGCTGACCCCTATTGTTCCTTTGCCTAAAGGTTTTGCATATCCAGCAACAATAGAAAATGTATAGTAGTAATCATTGGATTGTTGAACTGACTGGATATTTATATCTGAAGCATGCAGCCAGGGATTGGTTTCTTCATCATAGAAAGCTGTGCCTGTGGCATACATATTGATAATAGAGTTGGCTACGATCCCTAAAAGGGCAGGATTCCGCGTGGTATCATTGCTTCCTTCGGATGTTACTGTTACTATACCGCCCATGGCAGTGCCATTGATCTGTGCACTGGCAACACGGGAAATACAGAGTATGATTACAACCATTCCTATACTGTATTTATATATACATCCCTTTGCCATATTTTTATACCGATAGTTCATATATAAAATAGTATTATGCACTGTGTGTGCATTGGAAAATCTATTTGATAAAAACAGCCTATGAAGTCATCGTTACGATTGGTTAATGAAATACTATATCAAAGACTTCGTCAATATGGGCAACAAAAAATAGTGACATATCCTTTATAATATGTGAAGGTATTTCATGAATTTCCCGTTTGTTTTCTGCTGGCAGTATGATTGCAACACAATGTTCACGTTTAGCAGCAATAATTTTTTCTTTAATGCCGCCAACCGGCAATATCCGCCCTGAAAGGGTAAGTTCACCTGTCATAGCAATACGTTTTGTAATTGGCTGTTGCAATACCAGTGAATAGAGCGCTGTTGCCATGGTAATACCGGCAGACGGTCCATCTTTGGGGATAGCTCCTGCGGGGACATGGATATGGATGTTATTTTTAGTAAGATAATCTATTACCTGATGATTGTTATCACAGTAATGTTTAATGTAATTATAGGCGATAGTTGCCGATTCTTTCATGACATCGCCAATATTACCTGTCAGTGTTAATGCAGGTGTTGCCTGTGCTGGCGTGGAAAGCGATTCAATTAACAAAATAGAACCACCGGTTGTTGTCCATGCCAATCCTATTGCTACGCCTGGATTGAGCTTTTCAGGAATGGTATCATCAGTATATATCTCTGCTCCCAGAAGCCTGCGAAGTTCATTACTGTCAAGATGTTCAGGGAATGAATCATCCTGTTTAACAATTGATTTTGCCTTTTTTCGGCAAAGACGTTCAATCTGTCTGTCTAAACCTCGTACTCCTGCCTCACGCGCCCAACCGTTGATGATGCAATATAAAGCATTTTTATCTAATTTTATGGGATTATGGGCTAAACCATGTTTTTTAAGCTGTTTTGGCAACAAAAAATGTTTTGCAATTTCATACTTTTCTTCAGCAATGTATCCCGGAATACGAATGACTTCCATACGATCAAGTAACACATCAGGGATAGTTTCAGATGTATTTGCAGTTGTAATGAAGAAAACCTTTGAAAGGTCAAAAGGCATATCAATATAATGATCCCTGAATGCATGATTTTGTTCATAATCAAGAACTTCTAATAACGATGCAGCAGGGTCCCCCTGATAGCTTTGATACAGCTTGTCAATCTCATCCAGCATAAAAACAGGATTTTTAGATTTACATATCTTCATGCCCTGAATTATCTTCCCGGGCATTGCTCCAATATAGGTCCTACGGTGTCCTTTAATCTCTGCCTCGTCGCGGATTCCGCCCAGTGAAACCCTGAAAAAATTTCGTTTTAAAGAATCAGCAATAGCCTGTCCCAGGGATGTTTTCCCTACACCTGGCGGCCCAACAAGACACAATATTGAACCACCTGAATCAGGTTTTAGCATCCTTACACTTAAAAATTCAATAATCCTTTCTTTGACATCATTTAATCCATGGTGACTTTTCTTTAAAATTTTTTCTGCATACTCAATATTTAAATAATCATCAGTATAGGTATCCCATGGCAAAGAAAGAACAGTATCGATATAGGTACGGGCTATGGTATATTCCGGAGTATTGGATTCAATATAATTAAGCCTGTTTATTTCCTCAAAAATCTTTTCTCTGGATTCATGGTTAAGATGCAATGCTTCCGCTGAAGATTTCATCTGTTCAATTTCACGATGCCTGTCATCCTCTACTCCCAATTCCTGTTTTATGATTTTTAATTGTTCACGTAAAAAATAATCTTTCTGCTGTTTGTATATCTTCTCATTGATACGATTTTGTATTTTTCGCTGAACGGATAAAACCTCCAGTTCTTTTTGTAAAAGAACCAGCACTTTTTCCAGACGTGTTTTTACATTGATTGTTTCCAGTATATTTTGATATTCGTGTTTTTCCAGATTTAAGATAGATGTCACAAAATCTGCAATTCGTCCTGGTTCATCAACATTGAGCATTGTCAGCTTCATCTCTTCAGTAAACAGAGGATTGCTTTCAGATAATATTTTAAGCTGACTTAATATTGCGCGTGTTAAAGCTTTGATCTCTACATTTTTTGGATTTGCCTTATCGTAGATATAGTCAACTTTTGCCAGGATGTTACTTTTCTCTTCAGTTATTTTGTTGATTTTAAACCTGCAAACACTATTGATGAGCACATTGATGCTTTCATCAGGAAGATTAATTTTTTTAATTATCTTTGCAGCTGTGCCAAACATCTCTATATCATCTAATGCAACATCCTCAACGTCATCATCTTTTAGTACAACGATACCAATAGACCTTGAGATGTTTAATGCCTCATCAATTGAGTGCATAAATCTTGGTTTTGCTATAATAAGCGGGGTAATAATACCAGGAAATATAGGTTTATAGCGAACCGGTATAATGTGAATTGTTGATGGCATAGCGGTATCTATTTTGGAAAGATCGCTTGCCATTATGGTATTTTCTATCTGTATGGTGTCGTTGTCAAAATATTCTTCAAAATTCATTCAATGTCTCCATAAAATCATAAACATAACACAGGAAATATAGTATATATGCATAACTAATTTTTTGCTACATATTTTTTAAATTTAATTGCGATATATACCAATAAAACTATAGCGCCGGCAAATAACAATACTTTGCTATATTGTGATAAGATATGACTTATTTTGTTTTGCACAATAAACCAGTTATTACCTAACGAATAGCCAAGATATATAATAATTAAATTCCAT
>DAOLVF010000088.1:0-1065 GCA_035420565.1 Spirochaetota bacterium
TTGAGAATATCACAATGATACATGAAAAGAATTTTTTATATTATTTATCGCAAATACGTCAAAAGCTGTTTTTTTATTTAGAAAAACAGATGGCTCACCGCGGTATTCATGATATAGCTCCGTCATATGGTGATATTTTGTATGTTCTTGATAAAAAAGGGGTGCTGACATTACAGCAGTTAGGTTCATTAACCATGAAAGATAAATCAACGGTATCATCGGTTGTAACCAGGCTTGAGAGGTTAGGATACATACAGAAAAAAATAAGTAACGATGATAAACGTTTGACCTTGATAAGTATAACACGTAAAGGGAAAAAGTATAAACCAGTGTTATTAGAACTATCCCGTGCAATGAACAAAAAATGTTTTTATGGTATCAGTAAAGATGAAAAAGCAATGCTTTTTAAAATATTACAGAAGATATATGAAAATGCAGACAGGTTATAATTACAACTTTTTGTATTAATAAATTGTTGGATCAGTGATAATGTTTCCAATGTATTGTTTTGATTTCATGATGGCCGGTTTATGGCTGCTCATAGGGGATGAAAAGTATGCAAACCGGAACAAATGCTCCTCTCGCCTTGCGAAGGAGAGGGGCCGGGGGTGAGGTTAATATTTCTATGTTGGTAAGAGTGGTAATACATGTTGATAGCAACAATGTATGATGATGTAACCCAGATTAAGATGTCACGCGAAGTGGATGGGAAGGGTATTTATTGGGTTGCAGCGTATTTAGTTGATGGGCTGCTCGTTGATACGGGATGTATGTTTACAGCACAGGAGTTGCTTGATTTTTTGAAAGATAAAGATATATTGCAGGTGGTGAACACGCACTTCCATGAGGATCATGTTGGTGCAAATAAATTATTGCAGGAACAACGTGGTGTTGCTATTTATGCTCATCCTGATTCTATTCCACTGATTGCATCAAAGCAATTTTTGTATCCATACCAGGAATTTGTTTGGGGCTATCCTGAGCCATCTGTCACGGTGCCCATTCCTGCAGTGATTAAAACAAATAAGTATACATTTTCGGTTATTGAAACACCCGGCCATAGTG
>DAOLVF010000088.1:1165-3241 GCA_035420565.1 Spirochaetota bacterium
GTGATTAAAACAAATAAGTATACATTTTCGGTTATTGAAACACCCGGCCATAGTGTTGGGCATATCTCGTTAATTGAAAGGTCAAAAGGATGGTGTTTCTCAGGTGACATCTATTCTAGAGTAAAAGTGAAATTTATCAGGCCGGAAGAGGATGTTGCTGATTGTATCGCTTCTATGAAAAAGATACTGTCCATGCTGACTGAGCGGTTGGTGTTATTTACATCGGTAGGAAAAATTATAGAGGATGGGCGGCAAGAGCTATCGGATACTATTAATTATTTTATAGAGCTTGCTGAACAAGTAGCAATGTTATTGCACAAAGGATGTGATGCTGATACTATTATCAATACATTGTTTGGTGGCGAGCATAGCTTTGCGGATTTAACCAACGGACAATATACAACACGCAATCTGGTGAATTCATTGATAACAATGGTTAAGAGCAACTAAAATTTTGTTAATGCTTGTTATAGTTATGCTGAATGGGTTTTTCAAAAAAAGCATCATCATAGAATAAAAAATATACTGTTTAGAAAGGAAGTTGTTATTACACTGTTCGTGCATGCATTACAAAGACGTCTTCTAATGTTGGGAGTATTGGCATTAATTTTGATTCAATCCCTTTTGACAAAAGAAGTGCTTTGATTGTAGCAGTTGATGCAAAATTTTTATCTACTACGATATGAATATCGGTTCCAAAAAGAGCAACCTCAATTATTTCATGTATATTCCCTAAGATATCATACGCCTGTAAAAATTTATTGGTGGTGATTTTTATTATTTTATATGGCAGATTTTCTTTTAAATTTTGTGGTGTATCAAGTGCAATAATCTTACCTGCAATAATCAGAGCTATTCTGTTACAATGTTCTGCTTCATCCATGTAGTGGGTTGTTACAAATACTGTTTTCCCCTCGTTAGCAAGCTTATAAATTTCATCCCAGAATATCCTGCGCATAAGAGGATCAACTCCTGATGTTGGTTCATCCAGAAATAAAATTTGCGGATCATGAATTAAAGCTGTGCCTAATGCAAGTCGCTGTTTTATTCCAGGCGGAAGATTTTTTACCACCGTGTGTCTGTGAGATATAATATCAACTATCTCCATGATATAGTGCATGCGTTGTTTTAATTGTGCAGTGCCCAGTCCATAAATGGTTCCATAAAATTTTAAATTTTCTTCTATGCTTAAATCTTCGTACAGTGAAAATTTTTGCGACATGTATCCAATACTGTTTTTAATTTCCCATTGTTGTTTAACAATATCATAGCCGGCAACAGTACCAACGCCATCATCGGGTTGTAATAATCCGCACAACATCTTTATGGTAGTGCTTTTACCGGCACCATTAGGTCCAAGCAGTCCAAATATTTCACCCTTTGAAACAGAAAAACTTATTGCATTCACTGCTGTAAAATCGCCAAAACGCCTGGTAATGTTGTTTACGATTACTGTATACATAAATATGGTTACCTTTTGCCAAATTGCCATATGCTGATACGTAAAATAACTATGCTCATCACCAGAAGAATGATGATATTGTGCCATAGATAATATAAACCGCTCCCTTTAAGAAATATTCCCCTGACGATTTCTGCAAAATAGCGCATTGGATTTAAATAAGTAACAAGCTGGATGACTTTGGGCATAGAATAAATAGGGAATATCACACCTGACAATAAAATTGACGGAAAAAAGAACATGAGTGATGATAACATTGCCTGCTGTTGTGTTGATGAAACCGATGATATGAACAGCCCAATAGCTAACGTAGAGACAATGTAAATAATACCAGATAATAATAAAAACACAAAGCTTCCTCTGAATGGGATGCCAAACCAGAAAATTGCAATGGCAGTAACCATTATAATATCAATAAAGGCAATAATGGCAAAGGGAACAAGCTTGCCAATCATATATTCTTGAGGTTTAAGCGGTGATACTTTAATCTGCTCCATTGTTCCAGTTTCCCTTTCTTTTACTATGGACATGGAGGTGAGCATAATAGTGATAAGTTCTGTAAAGCTTTTGAAAATCCGTTTTCTATTTCAAGATAAAAGTCTGTATCACCTTTT
>DAOLVF010000088.1:3341-8595 GCA_035420565.1 Spirochaetota bacterium
TAAAGCTTTTGAAAATCCGTTTTCTATTTCAAGATAAAAGTCTGTATCACCTTTTTCAATAAGGGTCATTCCCTGTTTAGGCGAGTCAATATAAGAATGCAGGGCAAAATATGGCGATGCAACAAATTGCTGAATAAAAATTCTGCTCTGAGCTGTCCTATCCCGATCATATACTGAAAATAAAACATCATTGACATCCGTATTGACCGCATAGCCAAATACCAATGTCATCAGGATGGGTGGGACAATGATGATTGCTCTAAATTTAGTATCTCGTATTACAAGTGTAAATTCTTTCCTTATCATAATTTTTATGTTATTCAGTGATAGTTTCATGTAACTATCCTATATATCGTAAGTTTATTTTTTTAATGCCAACTATCACCATAACTAATGCAAAGATGACCATGAAGATGATCTGTGTTGAAAGAAGTGATGCAGCCAGCCCTTTTATAGCTATACCTTTGATAAGAGAAACCATGTAACGGGCAGGAATAATATAGGTTATTGCCTGTAAAATGATGGGCATATTTTTTATAGGGAAAATAAATCCTGATAAAAGTATCGTAGGCAGATAGGTGGCAATCATAGCTACCTGTATTGAAAGTACCTGAATTCGTGTTGCTGATGAGATAACAAGTCCAAAGGTGCAGGTGCCAATAAGAAAGAGAGTAGAAACCAACATGAGCTCGGCAAAACTTCCTCTGATGGGTATATCGAAGACAAAATATCCAACAAGGTAGGTAATAACGACATCAAAGATGCCAATGAAAATATAAGGGAGTAGTTTGCCAATAATAATCTGATATGAGCGCACCGGGGTTGTTATAAGGCTTTCCATAGTTCCTCGCTCCCACTCGCGTGAAATGGTGAGTGATGTTATAAGAGCACTGATGATGGCAAGAACAATCACAATAATGCCAGGGACAACAAAATTTTTGCTTTCCAATTCTTCGTTATACCATATGCGTGTTTCAACTGAAATTGGTGTTATACTATTGCCATATCCCAGGCTGTTTAATGCATTGTGTTGTAATTGCAGATTATATTGCGATATAATTGCATTAAAGTATCCTGATGCTATGGTTGCAGACATGGAATCTGAAGCATCTAATAACAACTGAACCTGTGATGATTTGCCGCTTTTAAGTTTTTTAGTAAAATCAAAAGGGATAACGAGCGCTGCTACGGCTTTGTTGCTGTTGATAATGGCGTCAATATCGTGAAAGCTATGGACATACCCACTATACTGCAGATATTCACTGTGCATAAATATTTCTGCAAACTGGCGTGAGAACGATGTTCTGTTCTGGTCATAGATAACAAATGTAACATTTTTTACATCCATATTCAAAGCATAGCCAAATATAAGCACTAATAATGCCGGAGTAAAAAGGGATAGTATAAGGCTTCGAACATCACGGTATATGTGGATCCATTCTTTTTGAGCTATCGCAATAATGCGCAAAAGACTTATCATGTTCACCTCGGTGCAATTGCTTCAACAAAGATGTCTTCTAATGACGGCGTTGTCTTATGAATTGTGAGCACTGATATTTTATGTGAAAATAAAAGTTTTTCAATAGCAGGCAAAGACCTTGCAACATTGTCAACAAACACGCGCACTGCATTTCCGCTGCGGAGTGCATGCATATATTCAGGATTTGTCTTTAGTATTTGTTCAGCCTCAACAGGTCTATTGGTTACAATTTCAAGTAATGGTTTGTTGATCATTGCTTTAATACCTGTTGGAGTATCCACTTTTAAAAATGAACCATGGTACATCAGAGCAACACGGTTGCAACGTTCGGCTTCGTCTAAGTATGCGGTGCTAACTACAATAGTTACTCCTTCCACACACAGATCATATAGTATCTTCCAGAACTCACGCCGTGAAATAGGGTCAACACCATTGGTTGGCTCATCCAGCAATAGAATAGCAGGTTTGTGAACAAGACAGCATGCCAGCCCCAACTTTTGTTTCATGCCACCTGAAAGCTTTCCGGCTAATCTATCTTTAAACGCTTCAAGATTGCTGAAATTCCAGAGCACCGGTAATGTTTTTTTAATTTCTTTTTCGCGCAATCCAAATATTTTGCCAAAGAACATGATGTTTTCAAGTACCGTTAGGTCTTCATATAGCCCAAAACGTTGTGGCATGTAACCAATATGCTCTTTAACATTATAGATAGCATTATGATATGGGTTATCGTTAAAAAGTGTTGTACCGGTATCAGGTCGCAAAATACCAGCCATGATTCGTAGCAATGTGCTTTTGCCGGCTCCATCAGGCCCTACAATACCAACAAGCTCACCTTTTTCCAGTTGTAATGAAACATCGTTAACTGCAATAATGCTGTTAAACTGTTTAGTCAGTCCCTTAACCTGTATCAATGTTCACCTGTTACTATAACAGCATCTGCAGGCATTCCTGGTTTTAATTCTTTATTGCTGTTATCAATAGTTATTTTTACAGCAAAGACTAATTTCACGCGTTCCTCTTTTGTCTGGATAGTTTTTGGTGTAAACTCAGGCTTATTGGCAATAGCCACCACCTTTCCGGGAAAGGGTTTGTCAGGATAACTATCGGTATACACAAACGCCTTTTGCCCATGCTTTACCCGGCCAATATATCTTTCATTAACGTATATCTTTATCCATGCTTTTGTTAAATCAGCTAACGTCATGATGGAACTGCCGGGGAGGGCAAGCTCGCCTACCTCTAAATTCCGTGTAAGCACAACACCTGCAACAGGTGCATACAACACCGCCTGATCAATAGTTGCCATAACAAAGTCATAATTTCCCTTTGCAACGTTGTATGCGGCAACAGCATTATCAAGTTCCCGCTGCGAAATAGAGCCGCTTGCAAAAAGTTCACGTGCTCGTTTTAAATTTTTTTCAGCATTAGTAAGGTTAGCCAGTGCTGAAAGTTTCTGAGCGCTCAGTTCATCGTATGCTAATTTAACAATAAGTGCTCCCTGTTTTACCTCCTCCCCTTCATCAAAAGGAAGCTCAACAACTCTGCCGGCAATTTTAGATGCTACCTCAACCTCGGTTACTTCAATAACGCCGGAACCTTCTATGCGGTTGTCGTTTTTGCCACTATATCGCAGCATTTCAAAATAGATGGTGACGCCAACAACAATAACCACTACCACAATAACAGGAATAATGCGTTTATTTTTCATACATTTCCTCGGTAAAAATTATTTCAGTACAGTCAAATCCCGTGTCTTTTTTAAGTTGGGCGATAGTACAATAGAAGTCATTGATTGCCTTGATATAACCCATGCGTGCAGAGGTAAGCTGTAATTCTGCATTTAACAAATCTGAATTTTTTATAACTCCAGCACGATAGCTTTCTTTAGCAATACGTAAACCTTCTGAAGCTGTTTCTATATTTTTGTTTTGTGCTATGATTGTTTCATATGCAGTGATAAGTTTGCCGTAATCTGTCCGTACAGCAATAATAATACTTTGTTTAACCTGTTTAATTCTTTCTTCAATTTCTTTAAGCTTTTCCTTTTCTTCACGCTCCACTCCCTGTACGGTATCAACAGGTACAAGCGAGCCCCAGCGATACGTTGCTGCAAATCGTATCTGCCATGTTGTTTGCCATTCTTTGTTACCAGTAATTGTAGACAAATCAAGAGATTGACCGGGGAAGGGAAGTGGAACATCGGATGTGTTGGGTAAAAGGTAAGTTTTACCATAGTACCCCGCAATGGAAAATGTTGGCCACAGATACACCGATTGGGTTGCTTCTATGCTATCTTTTACCATGTCCTTACGTAATGACAGTTGCAGCACCTCAGGCCGGTACAAAAGAGCCTTTTCAACCAACAAATTAACAATGGCAACTGGCTGAGGTTTTTTAATAGTGCTATCAAATCCTTCATATGCTATAGTATATGTTCCTGTTTTAGCACCAACATGGTAATTAAAAAGATCAAGCGCTGTGTTATAGTTATTTGCTGCTTCAATAAGTAGAGGTTCCTGACTTTGTAATTGAACCTGTGCCTGCAGCAGCTCAAATTTTGGAACGGTACCGGTATTAAAAAGGTTTTGTACAACAAGAAGGTTTGATTGTAACACATTGATAGAATTTTTACGTAATGTTATAACCTCATCAGCCAGTATAACATCAAAGTAGCTTTTAATGACATTGTACTCAATAGTTGATGTTATTTTTTTAACATCTTCTTTTGCCAGTTTGTAGTTACTATAACTTTGAGTTAATGTATTGTAAAAATTCCCCGGATTTATGCCAAACTTAATCTGAATAAATTTTAAATCATACTGCCCGTCAGATAAACTTAAAAATCCATTTTCCGCATATTGCCGTATGGCATCAGCTTCAGACTCTAAGGCCGGGTAAAGCATACCCCACACCTGATAAATTATTTCATTGGCTTGCTTTAAACGCTGTTGCGCTGTTAATAATTCAAAGTTGTTTTTTAAGGCAATGTCAATTGCCTGATTTAAAGTTAGCTTTTGCAGAGCATTAACCGGAATGGAAATAAAAAGTATTATTATGAGCGATAGTAATCGAGTAATACATATCATTTTCATAATTACTCCTTTTTCACAATACCATGCGCTAAAAGCTGCAGCAGATTTGCAATATATTGTTCAACATTAGATTCCTGAAAATATTTTTGGTAGACTGAAGTTCCTTCAAGTATCTGCCGCATGAGATTATAAAAGATAACAGCGCCGGCAATGGAAATCATGGTATATTGCGGATGAATATCTTTTAGCATATTTTTATTGTTTCCAAGCTGGTAAAATTTCCCAACAAGCTCTGTTATTGGTTCAATAATGGTAGGAGCAACTATCTTCCGTATAAATTTACCACCACTTGAAAGTTCACGCATAATGATCAAAAAATAGTGCTTATCAAGGCTGCTCATGTGCCTTGCATAATCTTCAATAACTATGATTGGATTGCCTGCTTCTATAGCTTTTTGCAGACTTCCCTGAACAGTATCAAAGATGGTTTGGGCTAAATTTTTTACAATGTCAGCATATAACGCTTCTTTGTTTTTAAAATGGTAGTATATCATTGCTTTGTTTATCTTAGCTTTTTTTGCAATACGGTCAACCCGTGCACCATCAAGACCATAGTTAGCAAACTCTATTATAGCTGCATGAATAATCTTATCTTTACTTGTTTTCATAGTAACTAACCGTTTAGTTAACAACATACTGCTATATACCATAAAAGTCAATATTTTATTATTATTTTTCC
>DAOLVF010000089.1:0-2315 GCA_035420565.1 Spirochaetota bacterium
AAAGAATATACATCATAGAGCTTTGAAACTGCATTAAACGATTCTATAGTAAAGCCTGGAATATTGTTAAAAAAGAACATGGCAATTGAAGAAAAACTATCACCACTATACCATAAAAAGTGCCCAATAGCATACCCTGCTAATCCTCCAATAACTGATGCTATAGAACAAAGAATTGCAAGGCGAAGCCACGTTTCCCTTTTCCCTAAAACAAGCGCAATGAGCAAAACATCCGGCGGTACAGGAAAAAATGATGACTCGGCTAATGCCAGCACAAACAGCGCCCTTTCGCCAAATGGGGAATGTGCCCATGAAAGCACCCAATCATATAAAAACCGGTGAACATGCAATCCATACTGTTTATAGGTGTAGTTAACTGTTTGCATATATCTCCTTATTTTTCCGGCTTCAGCAACGGAAACAATATCGTATCTTTTATGGAAGCGGTGTCAATAAACAACATAACAAGCCGGTCAATCCCAATGCCAAGTCCGCCAGCCGGTGGCATTCCATACTCAAGCGCTGTTATATAGTCGGTGTCCATCATCTGTGCTTCATCATCGCCGGCTTCACGCATCTTTACCTGCTCCTCAAAACGCTGCCGCTGATCAAACGGATCATTGAGCTCGCTGAATGCATTTGCCATTTCCCTGCCTGCTATGAAAACTTCAAAGCGCTCAACAAACTCCGGATTATCCTCCCTGCTTTTTGCAAGTGGCGATAGTTCCTTTGGATAGTCGATGATAAAGGTTGGCTGGATGAGATTTTCCTCAACCTTTTCCTCAAAGAACTCTTCGGCTATCTTCCACAATGACATCTCTTTCTTTACATCAACATTACGCTTCAAGGCTTCGGTATATGCCTCATCGCGCGATATGGAGGTAAAGTCAATCCCTGTATATTTTTTCAGTGCCTCACTATAGCTTAGCTTCTGCCACGGCGGCGTAAGGTCAATGGTATTGCCCTGATACGCAATAACTATCGCCTGCAAAAGTTCCTTTGCCAATGTGCTTATTAGCTCCTGTGTTATTGCCATCATATCGTTGTAATCAGCATACGCCTGATACAGCTCTAACATGGTAAATTCAGGATTGTGGCGCGTCGATATACCTTCATTCCTGAAATTGCGGTTAAGCTCATACACCCTGTCAAATCCGCCAACAAGCAGTC
This sequence comes from Spirochaetota bacterium, assembly GCA_035420565.1. Classification (GTDB taxonomy): domain Bacteria; phylum Spirochaetota; class UBA4802; order UBA4802; family UB4802; genus UBA4802. Next base: position 1,171 of record DAOLVF010000089.1, read on the forward strand.
GCTTTAAATACAGTTCAGGAGCAATACGTAAATATAAATCTATATCAAGCGCATTGTGATGCGTTATAAAAGGACGTGCAGCCGCACCACCCGGTATTGCATGCATCATTGGTGTTTCAACCTCTATAAAGCCTTTTTGATTCAGGAAATTGCGGATGCCGGTAATCATGTTGCTGCGCAGTATAAATTGCTGTCGTACCTGAGGATTTACAATTAAATCAACATAACGCTGTCGGTATCGCTGCTCCCTATCGGCAAACTCATCAAACACCTTACCATCTTTTTCCTTTACCACCGGTAACGGACGAATGCTTTTGGCAAGCAGCACTACATCGTCAACCTCTATGGTAATCTCACCCTGCTTTGTTTTAAATACATGCCCTGCAACTCCAATAATATCACCTAAATCCAATGTTTTAAACAGCTCATATTTTTCTTCTCCAAGCCTGTCAAGCCGCGTATACACCTGAATCAGTCCGCTTGCATCTTCAATGTGGGCAAAGCTTGCCTTACCCATCACGCGCTTTGACTTTATCCTTCCGGATGCCTTAACAAGGAGTTTGTCCTCTTCGCCAAACTGCTCCTTGATTGCCTGCGCAGTATGTGTTGGTTTATATCGAATAGGGTATGGATTGATTCCTTTAGTGCGCAATTGCTTTACTTTTTCAATGCGCTGAAGTACTAAGTCGTTTATGTCATCTGCCATTATGGGATACCTCATAAAAATAAACTATGCCTGTAATGTAGCACAAACGGCTTGTTTTCTCTATTTTGTGCGATAGTTACCTGCAAATGTTACTGGATGATACAAGAGAAGCAATTGCTGTCAATTGAAAATTTGTTTGATAGTATTTATCCTGCTCATCCCTTTTTTGTTACATAAAGATTACAGGTATATTTCATCAATGTAACATTTTCTACAATGATGAGATGAATAATACTCTGCCATTGACACCATGAACTTGATACAATTAATAATATAAAGACGCACATAACATGCGTCTTTATATTTTTAAAAGGAGGTAAGTATGAACCAGTTTTTCAAAACCATTTTACATATTATTATAGGTATAATCTGCTGCTGTATTGTTACAAATAATAGTTATTCAGCAGAAAAATTATTATCTTTCCCGGTAGGGATAACG
>DAOLVF010000089.1:2415-8419 GCA_035420565.1 Spirochaetota bacterium
TGTTGTATTTTTTTCAGCAGTAAACTATGCCCGTACACTTTCAGAAGATTTTTATATTGAGTACGACGCAGATGCCAATGGACATGCCCGTACATTAAAAAACCACCTCTGGGTTGACATTGGCATCAGCAGCAAATTGTAATAGCATATCAACATCACTATGCAATCTTTTAAAGCAGCGATGCTACAACCAGCGCTGCTTTTGTTTATGAACCATAGAAAAAAACTCTTGACGATGAATCAAATTTGAATAGGGTGCACATAGCATACCAGAAAAGGACATACTATGGACAATTATCTTAAAGTTTCAGCATTGAAACGATTTATTTTTACTATAAAGACCCGTTTGTACTGGAAACTATCGTACCGTAAAAAATTTGCATCCATTGCTGGCAATCCTGTGATCTGGGGATTATGGAATATTGATATATATGGACCAAACATTCATCTGGGGAAAAATGTTGTCTTCCTTGCGGCTAACGGCAGCAAAACCGCCCTTACCACCGTACAATTAGCAGGACATGAAGGGCGCATCGATATAGGCAACAATGTTCTTATTATGAATGGTGTTCGTATAAGCAGTGCGTCCCATGTCAGGATAGGCGATGATTGCATGCTTGCCAATTTTTGTTACCTTACCGATGCTGACTGGCACGATATTCATGACCGTACCAATCCTGTTGGCAAAACAGCCCCCATCATTTTAGACAATGGCGTCTGGATTGGCGATTCTGCTATAATCTGTAAGGGCGTGAGGATTGGACAAAATTCAGTAGTGGGGGCTGGTGCAGTGGTAACCAGAGATGTGCCTCCCAATGTGGTGGTAGCAGGCAACCCTGCCCGTATTGTAAAAGAGATTGATCCTGAAAAGGTAATAACGCACAGTACACTGTATAAAAAAGTTGGAACGCCACGCCTATGAGGATATGCCTTTTATGCTACCGAGCTAATCCTTACTGCGGAGGGCAGGGAATATACCTTAAATATGTAGCCGAGGCGCTATCACGCCAGGGACATGAGGTGCATGCTATTGTGGGCCCACCCTATCCTCAGCCTATGGACAATGTAACAGTCCATTACATCGACAATAATCAATACTATATTAAAAAAGGATTTGATATCATCTCCCGCAACAGCCCGTTTGATATATTTCATCCCATCAACAGTTATGAATGCATACATTCACGATTTGGTGCTTTCCCTGAGATCAGCAGCTTCAGCTACCGGGCTTTCTTTGCAGTGCGCAAGCTTCACGAACAATTTCAGTTTGATATCATCCATGACAATCAGTGTATTGGCTATGGGCTCCTTTTCATGAAGGCATTGGGCATCCCGGTAATAGCAACCATACATCACCCGTTAACCATTGATTTAGAAAATGTTCTTGAACGCGGATCATCGTTTAAAAACAAGATAAAAGGTGTGATGTTTTATCCTGTTCTCATGCAGCAGATTGTATCAAAACGGCTTGATCATATTATAACCGTTTCGGAGGATTCAAAACGCAGGATTGCCTCTGATTTTGGGGTGCCACTGCATAAGCAGTCGGTAGTGTACAATGGGCTGGATACTACAATTTTTAAGCCTTTACCGCATATAAAAAAGAAAGCAAAAAAAATACTTTTTGTTGGCAATGTTGAAGATGGTAAAAAAGGTTTTGTGTACCTGCTCAAGGCTCTGACCCTCTTAAAAACCAGTGTAACATTAACCGTTATTGATGGCGGAGCACCACATCGGCGTATTACCCAGGCGCTGGTGGATACATTGGGCATACGCGATATCATAGAATTTGCAGGAACAACATCAACACAACAGCTTGTGGAGCATTACAATGAATCGGCGATAACTGTTGTGCCATCAGTTTATGAAGGATTTGGCTTCCCGGCTGCAGAAGCAATGGCATGTGGAACACCGGTTATTGCAAGTGACGGTGGCGCACTCAGGGAGGTTGTCGGTGATGCCGGCATAGTAGTCCCTTCACGCGATGAGGTTAGTTTAGCCAGCGCAATAGACAACCTTCTGGGCAACGCAAAGCTTCGTCAGGAACTATCGCACAAAGGGATTGAACGAGTAAAAACACATTTTAACTGGGATAGCGCTTCCGCAAAAATGGTTGCTCTCTACAAACAGGTTATTGCTACCCATCAGCGATAATCGATAATCTTTGTATTTTTGGGCAATTTTAGATCAGTAATATCATCAGGGATGGGCTCATTGATGGAATATTTCTGCATGGTAATCTCGAAAGCAGTTTTTGACTGTACATCAACAAGCCGTAACCCTTTATATGAAAAAAGGGTATTGGTGACAGCTGGTTTTATAAAATAAATTTCGTAGCGTTTACTATTTTCCTTTGAAACAAACATAATTTTATCGGGGACATTTTCTTTCATGGATATCGTTTGATGCATCTGGTCATTTTCCAGAAGTATAAAACTTTCACCATTGCTCTGTTTTATTGCTTTCGCAGAATTATAATTTTTAATGATTGGAATTCTACCAGTTAAAAAATCATTAATGAGCTCCACATCGATGTCAAAAGGCAAAAACGAAGAAACAGGGAAACGTGTAAAATTAAAAACCAGCACAGTATTCCCAATAGGCTGATATATATACAGGGTATCATTGTCCCGCATTACAACACTGATCTGACTGCCAAACACCGAATCAACAATGGTCATCTTTCCTTTTTTTTCATCAACATTGTATTGCAGTTTTGCTGAGGCTTTAAAGCTGTTTTTTGCAAAAGCTTCTATTCTGAAAGCACCATTGATGGAATGGGGCATCGTGGTATTTATTTTTATAATCTCTTCTAAAAGCGGTGTAACATCAGTATCACTTTTCTCCGGGGGGCTTATCTGGGTAGATTTACATCCATAATATACAAGCACACAGAGTACCATGATTACTGTCATTAACAATCTGTTATTCATCGTTCCCATTCCTTTCCCTGTAATTATTTTTCAATGCTGAGCATTGATCTTTTTTTGTATATCCGACCTTGGGTCAAGTGCATAGGCTTTATTCCAGTATTCCAGCGCTTTATCATGAAGCTGCAACGCTTTGTATGTATCACCAATATGCTCGTATACCACTGCATCAGGATACCCTTCCATTTCCAGCTCTACTGATGCTTCTATGAGTATTGGCAATGCATCGTTGTATTTTCCCATTTTGAAGTACACCCACCCTAATGAATCTAAATATGCCCCATTGGTAGGTTCATTTTCCAGAGCAGTATTAATAAGTACTAACGATTCTTCTAATCTCATATTATTATCAGCATACAAATACCCCAGATAGTTGCATATCCTGGCACTTTTCATATCATTGTTATATGCCTCCTGTAACACACTGATGGTATCATGTATCTTTTTTTGTTTGTCCAGAGCCGATGCTAAATAAAAATAATACGGTTCAGCCCTCTTAATTTTTAGTGCTTTACGAAACATATCCCCGGCATTGGCATAATCAGACTTTTGTAATAAGGCAAGTCCTTTGAAAAAGTAAACGTCAGGATTGGTATGGTCAGGGGAGGTAGCCATAGTAAAATACTCAAATGCTCTGGTGTAATCCTTAAGCAAAGTATATATATAACCAATTCTTATCATGATATCGTTATTTTTTTTCAATTTATACGCCATGGTATAGTAATAAATAGCTAATTGCAACTGATTGGTATCTTCATAGATTTGTCCCAGATACACGTAAGCATCATGTATTGCAGCATCGCTATGCAACGCATTGACAAACATGGAAATGGCTGCATCATAATGGTGTTTTTGATATAACAACACACCAGCAGTGTAATAATTTGTAGCGGCAGTACTGCTATCATTGTTTCGCATTGCAATACGGGCAAGAGCAATATAAGGCATATCAAGCGAACTGTTCATTCTTCTGAGTTTTTGGGCCAGTTCCAGGGCTTTATCATCATTATGAAGCATCTCGGTATACATCATCTTTGCAAGAGTACCCTCAGAGCTTTTATGATTGATAGCCTTACGTAGTACTGGCAGTGCCTTCATATCTTCATAAATATAATAGATGCGTCCTAAATGCAGTATTGCTTTTATATCATTGGGATACCGCTCCAGATATTGCGACAGGTACACAGTAGCCTGTTTTATATCACCTTTCTCTAAATTTAATAATCCCAGAATATACAGTATGGAATAATTGTCTGGATTTTCATTATATGCCTTCAAAAAAAACTGATATGCTTTTTTGTATTCACCAAAACCATAATAGATATGTCCTAAAAAATAATATGATTGTTCTTTGTAATATGATTCAATTGTTTCATATTGACTTTGTTCAATTATCTTTAAAAAATGGTAGCGTGCTTTTAAATTTTGTTTAGTTTGTGAATAATAAACACTTGCAAGGTTAAAACGTATCCGGTATAGCTGTGGCCGTTTTATTAATAGCTTTTCCAGCACCTGAGTTGCATCCTCAGCCTGATTCAGATTCATATATACCGAATATTGTAATATATATGGTTTATCAAAGCTATCATTGGCAGCAATTGCTTTATCAGCATACTCAATTGCTTTTTCATAATTATACTGGTAAAAATAGCATTCCGCCATCTGGTAATAGATTGCGTCGCGTTGTTCAGTATTTTCCGAAGCTTTAGCAAGCAGGGCGATAGCTTCTGTATATTTTTTTTCATTTTTTAAAAGCAGTGCCTTGCTGTATAACTCAAGCGCAGTTTCTTTATAGTGGATATTGTCCTTCTTTGTTTCGGAGGTCGGTAGTGATGAACATGATATAACAATAAGCAATAATGCTGAAAGGATTTTTTTCATGGTGTTGATTCCTGCCTTACATAAATCAATAAACTGTATACTACGATACCGTACAATATACTGCGTTGATGGTTAGTGTCAAATATAAAACTTGCAAATATTGTGACGTTATGTATTATTTTGTAACAAAATATAATTTTAAGATACAAAAATACTTTGCAGTTACTATTTTTTTATGTATTTTGTATATTGACTGTGTATACATTAATTACTATAATTTAATGATAACAATGAGGAGGTAGTACATGCTTTTTGGCATAGATCCATTATACTGGATGATGATGGCTCCTGTTCTTCTTATATCACTATGGGCTTCATTCAGAGTGAAAAGTGCATTTAACAAATATTCACAAATTCCGTCACGTTCTGGCTATACTGGTGGAGATGTAGCACGTATAATATTACAGCGAAATGGATTATCACATATACCGGTTGAAGAAACCACGGGTTTTTTATCCGATCACTATGATCCAATAAAGAAAGTGGTCCGTCTGTCACCACAGGTATATAACAGCAATTCATTAGCTGCCATTGGTGTTGCTGCTCATGAAACAGGGCATGCCCTCCAACATGCTAAAGCTTATAAACCTTTAGTTTTACGAAATGCTATCGCTCCAACTGCTTCTATCGGCTCCAACCTATCATGGATTATCATCTTCGCAGGATTTATTATTGGTTCACTTGGCCTGGTAAAATTTGGCATACTGCTTTTCAGCCTTGTGGTATTTTTTCAGCTTATTACATTGCCTGTTGAGTTCAACGCTTCAACACGTGCAAAAGAAATCTTGGCAGGATATGGTATAGTCAGTTCAGGTGAGCTTGCAGGAGTAAGTAAAGTACTATCAGCTGCCGCAATGACCTATGTTGCCGCTGCAGCTTCTGCTATTATGACACTGTTGTACTTTTTAATCAGGGCAGGGTTTTTAGGTGGCAGCGACGATTGATTATTTTAATTAATTTTTGATAGCTCTATAATAAAAACAGTATATCGGGTTGAACCAATATGCTGTTTTTTTATAGGTTTACTTTAATTACAAGGCCATACAGTATACCTATCCTTCCTCCACTTTTCTGCTTCTGGCATTTTCTTTTTTTTTACTGCCATCTTCACATTTTATATTGTATCATCTCATATAACGTTATGGGGCAAGCAATGTCCCGATAAAGACGTTTTATGGCTTAGCCTGAAGAGA
>DAOLVF010000090.1:0-6636 GCA_035420565.1 Spirochaetota bacterium
TACGATAATTGAAAAGCTTGCCATCATTCCAGCTTCCGTACCTGCCATCGGTGGATGCGCGGATAACCAGATTGCCGCTGTCATCGTAACATTTGACTGCATAGTCATCGGGAAGTTCAGTGCTGTGGCGGTTGAGATGAGGCACAACATCTACTATGACCTTTATATCCATTGCATGGGCTTTTGCTACAAGCTCCTTGAATTCTTCTTCGCCGCCCAGGTAGTCTTCAATCTGGGTTAAACTCATGGGTGAAAATGGTGATGGTGATGTTGCTTCAGGTGCCCAGTCTTCACGGTTAGTGCCACGCTTTTGTACACCTAATAGATACAGGGCTGTTATATGGTAACGCTCCTTTAAATCTTCCAGATGTGCTGTAATATCGCTAAATCGCCCAAGGCGTATTACCTCGCCATGCTCATTGTAGACAAGACCGGGATGCTCCTGATCCATCCAGTAGATGCGGGTATGTCCGTGTATATCAGGGAATATCTCCAGTACAATCTCTCCACGAACATCAGGTATAACGTTTATTCTGCCACTGCACCCTTCATAGCGCAGCCACTGGTTTCTTTTTTTCCGCTTTTTATAAACACAGTAGTCATAGGATCCTATCCGGGTAAACTGATAGCGTGCAGTATATACGCCTTTTTTTTCTTTATAAATGCAATCAATATCAAAAAATTCAATATCCTGTTCTAACGGAAATTGATTGCTGCCGGCATTAGAGAATATCCGTACAAAATAATCCCCCTCTTCCGGGATGATAAATTCAAATAGATGGGTGCTGTTGTTTGCACAATTGATAAATGATGTTGCCAGTGGAGCATCAAATTCCTTTGGGGCAAAGATGCGCTCAAGCAAAATGTTGGCACTGTTGCGTATTTCATGAATATCGTGACCTGAGGCAGCAACAAGTAAGCGCACTATTTCTCTGAGTGATGCAACATCGTAACCTTTTTTATAACGCCGTGCCAGCCGTTCAAGTGAACGGATGGCTTTTAGATTTTTTTCAAAATCAAAGCTGTCGTCTGGATTACGCGCATTGAGCATTTTTAAAAAACTTTCGCGGTTGCGGGCGGTAAATGGTCGTATTTTTTTCCGCTCGGGGATTTCTTTGAATTCAACCTCGGAAAGGGTGGCTATGCGTATAACTTCATCAAGCAGCTGGTTAAGGGCAACAGATACATGAGGAGGGTACACCTCAATATGTGAATATCCTGTCTCAATGGCTCGCTCCTCAACCTTTAAAAGCCAGTAAAAAGCGCGATCATAGGTATTGGTACTATCTAATGTTAAAACATTAAAAATATTGAGCCCTAAATAGATAGTGGGAATTTCAGTCCATTGTGGTCCCTGCCCAACATGAGAAAGTACAGCACTTTGTGGTGAGACATAGTACAGTGTTGGCCAGTTTGGCCTTTCTTTTATAAGTACAAAACGCCGGCTAACAATTGATGTAAAATTACCCTGTGCTATGGAAACATGGATTTTTGTAATAGCATTGACTATTCTAGTCTGCAATTGAATATCCGCAAGTAACTTATCGGTTGATTGGGAACTATTGCTCATTGACAAAACCATAGCATCACGGATAGCTAAAAAAGAATCCCTGAGTATTGCAGTGTCTACCCCTTTTCTAATAGCATCAATAATTGAAGAATCAACAACAAAGGGGAATGCCCGGTGCTCATCAAATGCTTTTTGTATTTCCTGTTTTACATGTTCATCAGAAAGTTTTTCTTCATCCTGAAGTGCAAATCTACACAGGCTGCTCTGAGTGGATGATGGTAATGCCATATTCCCGGGTTCCTTTCTTTTGTTATTGCGATACCATTTTTAAAACAGGATATTTTTCTTTGTAAACACCAAGTGGAGTATAATCAATGCTTAATGATTTTTTTCCTTCAATGGATGCCTTAATAGTGTTTATTTTATCCATGGGGATAAAGACGAGAGCACTGTTTTCTTCATCAAACTTCATAAGGCACAGCTTGTGTTGTGACAATCCGTAAACTAAAAGCGAAGGAGGTATCTTATAAAACCCGGATGGCTGCATGGTATTGGTAAATACTTCGCCATGCAGTTGGGGATATTCCCGTAAAAGCTGTTGAAAAGTGGCAGATCGTTTTTCTGGCAATAACTCCTTTTCCACCATCTGAGTAAATGATCTGGTTTCTTCTACAGGTTTTTGTATTATTGCTGTACTTCTGGTTTTCAAAATGTAGAAGCTTTGAATGATATAGCCACTCCGCATTCTTTTTTTGGATTCTTCATTACACATGGTAGCAGGGACGATAACATCGCCGCCTTTGCTACGTGCTATCTCTTTTGCCTTTTCAATACGGGCAGGTAATGAAACACCGCCAATATCGGCTATGCCAATTTCATCAAATTGATTTTTATCAACGGTGAGCAATACCTGCACATCGCTGTTTGGTGGGAGTGGAGTGTATTCATTCCCGGTTTTTACAAATTCAACAGATGTGCATGATACTGTAACAATTACCAAAACTATACCCAGAAATAAAAATGGTAGTGCGCTGTTATAATGTTGTGTTGTATTCATAATCAATTCCTTACTATTGTGGTCATTTAAATCATAGTGAAACAGTAAAAAATAGTCAATTGAAAAAAATACTTTTTGACTTTTTCAATAAAACTTTACCATGTATCATTAATTGTTGACATATAATCTGGCCGGGATATAGGGGCAACAGGTGCTTTTTTTTAGTGCGCCGTACTTTCCCGGTGGGGAATGCATAATGGCTTGATTTGTGTTCATATATAGAGGATGAAAATATTTGATGACAGTCATCATGGACCATGTCCTGAACTGTAGAACGTCATCCTGAACTGGTTTCAGGATCTCATGGTGGCAAAAGAGATTCCGGAACAGGTCCGCAATGACAGGAGCGGCAGGAGAGATTCCGGAAAAAACCCGGAATGGCAGCAGAGTTACGGAAAGGTGCACTGAAATGTTTCTAAAAAAGAAATACCAATCTATTCCTGGAGGGGATTAATGAAAGAGGTTGTCATTGTAAGTGCCGTACGAACGCCACTGGGTAATTTTAATGGAGCGCTTTCATCCATGCCGGCAACACAATTGGGTGCTATCGTCATAGAAGAGGCAGTGAAAAGAGCGGGCATACAAAAAGAAGATGTGGATGAGGTTATCATGGGGCAGGTTTTGCCCTGCGGGTATGGACAAAATCCTGCGCGGCAGGCAGCCATCATTGCCAGCATGCCGTGGGAGGTGGGATGCCTTACCATCAATAAGGTGTGTGGCTCAGGATTAAAAGCTGTCATGCTTGCAGCACAGGCAATACAGGCTGGAGATGCTGAGGTGATAGTGGCTGGTGGGATGGAAAACATGAGTATGGCACCCTACTATTTAGAAAAAGCCCGGTTTGGTTATCGTATGGGCGATAGTCCCCTGAAAGATCACATGGTTCATGATGGATTGTGGGACATTGTCAATGATTTTCATATGGGGATATCCAATGAGTTGTGCTCAGAAAAGTATGGAATCAGCAGGCAGGAGCAGGATCGATATGCCGAAGCGTCATATACGAAAGCAATGCATGCTATTGCATCAGGTGCATTTAAAAAAGAGATAGTCCCGGTAACTATCGCCCAAAAACAACGCACGGTAGTTTTTGATACTGATGAATGTCCAAAGGAAACACCGTACGAAGTTTTAGCTGCCATGAAACCATCGTTTAAAGCAGGTGGGGTTACAACAGCTGGCAATAGTTCGGTTATCAGTGATGGTGCTGCTGCACTGGTGGTGATGTCAAAAGAAAAGGCAGATACGCTGGGATGCACCATCATGGCTACTGTTGGAGCGCAGGCATGTGCTGGCATTGACATGAAGTATGTGCTGGTGGCGCCAATATGGGCAATACCAAAATGCTGTAAAAAAGAAGGCGTAAAGCTGGAGGATATTGAGCTTTATGAGGTTAATGAAGCGTTCAGCGGCTCAAGTGTTGCAGTGCTGAAAGAATTAAAACTTGATACCGGCAAAGTCAATGTTAATGGCGGCAGTGTTGCATTGGGGCATCCTATCGGCGCAAGTGGTGCACGGGTGCTGGTGACGCTTGTCCATGAAATGATAGCGCAGGATAAAAAATCAGGGCTTGCCTCTCTGTGTCTGGGTGGAGGCGAGGCTGTTGCATTAATTGTAAAACGATAACTAAAAGGATAAACGCAATGCAGGTAAACGATATAAAAGTATTTGGTGTTGTAGGTGCAGGGCAGATGGGTCATGGCATAGCCTGTGTGGCAGCGTTAAGCGGGCTTACCGTTATACTGAATGACATTAGCATGGAGTATGTTAACAAAGGTATTCAGGGTATAGATGCAGTGTTGACACGAAATGTTGATAAGGGCACATTGACACATGAGGAAAAAGATGCAGTGCTGCATAGGATTAAACCGTGCACAGCATTGAATGACCTTGCAGATGCAGATTTTATTGTTGAAGCTGCCAGCGAAAATCCTCAAATAAAATGGAAACTATTTAGCGATTTAGACGCGCTATGCCCGTCGCATGTTGTATTAGCTACCAATACCTCATCTATCCCCATTGGACGTATTGCATCGGTAACCAGACGGGCTGACAAAGTTATTGGCATGCACTTTATGAATCCTGTGCCGGTAATGAAGCTGGTTGAGGTAATAAGGGCACTTGCCACATCTGATGAAACCTTTGATGTAACATGGAATTTAAGCATAAAGTTTGGTAAAACGCCAGCATTGGCTAATGATTATCCCGGCTTTATTGCCAACAGGATACTTATGCCCATGATAAATGAGGCAATCTATAGCCTTTATGAAGGGGTAGGGACACGCGAATCAATAGACACTGTCATGAAGTTAGGGATGAACCATCCCATGGGGCCGCTTGCACTGGCAGACCTTATTGGGCTTGATACCTGCCTTGCTATTATGGAAACCCTGTATGAAGGATTTAAGGATACAAAATACCGTCCATGTCCATTACTACGAAGGTATGTTGAAGCAGGGTGGTTGGGGTGTAAAACCAAAAAAGGTTTTTATGATTATACATAGTATAAGGGTAATAGTCCATGCACTTTGAATTATCAGAAGAACAGATAATCATTCAGGAAACTGCAAGCCGTTTTGCAAAACAGGAACTGGAACCTGCAGCAGCCGTTCTGGATGCAACCAAAAACAGAGAAATTTTAAAATCAAATTTAAAAAAGCTGGCAAAGCTTGGGTTTAACGGAATAGCAGTAGACCCCCGCTATGGCGGAACAGGTGCCGGCAGTGTTGCATTTTCACTGGTGCTGACACAGCTGGGGAAAGCGTGTGCAGCTACAGCCGTTACAACATCGGTGACGAACATGGTGGCAGAGGTTATTCAGTCAGTGGGGACAGAAGAGCAAAAATGCAGGTATATCCCTGCTCTGTGTGATGGCACTTTTTATGCAGGCGCCTTTGGTTTAACCGAGGCAGAGGCGGGCTCTGACCCCTCTGCTATGAAAACTACTGCGGTGCCCGACGGCAACAGCTGGATTTTAAATGGCAGAAAGGTATTTATTACCAGCGCCGAATATGCCGGTATAGTTGTTGTCTGGGCAGTTACTGATACAAGCGCGCCCAGAGGGAGAGGAATCAGCGCTTTTCTGGTGGAGCCCGGCTTTCAAGGATTTGCGGTGGGTAAGGATGAAAGCAAGATGGGGCAGTTAGGTTCATCAACCAATGAGATTATCCTGGAAGATTGCAGGGTGCCCAAGGAAAATCTACTTGGTAACGAAAATGAAGGTTTTAAGATTGCAGTAAAAGAGCTGGCTGGCGGGCGCATAGGAATAGGTTCAATGGCGCTGGGGATTGGACTGGCTGCTATGGACTTTGCTACGGGATATGCAAATGAGCGTGTACAGTTTGATGTACCCATTATACAACATCAGGCAATACAGTGGATGATTGCCGATAACTATACCAGTCTTGAAGCGGCGCGGCTTTTACTTCTGCAGGCGGCTTACCTCAAGGAAAATAATAAGCCGTTTATGAAGGAAGCATCGATGGCAAAGCTATTTGCAACCGAGGCAGCAAACAAAGCATGTTATGACGCCATGCAGATACTGGGCGGGTATGGGTATACAAAAGATTATCCCATTGAGCGGATGTATCGCGATGTGCGGGTAACATCAATTTATGAAGGAACAAGTCAAATACAGCGGCTTATTATTGCTAAAAGTTATATGGATGATGCAAAAGTAAACGCTGGTTAACTATATACTGCAGGCGGTAAAGGATATATTAATGGGCGATAGTTACCGTCAATTGATATTCTGTCCAATAACTATCGCCCTTATAGATAATAGTCAAACTATAAAAAATCTTGCATAATTTTTCCATGCTGTCACGATGGTAACATTACCATATAATAAAGGGCCGATGCATGGGAGAATCTTTCGATTCAGTTATCTATGTACAGGAAGACAGTGTCAGCACCATTGCCTTTACGGGTGAAGAGTTAAAAGTTTTAGAACGTATCAATCAAAAAATTGCTGCGGGGGAGTCTCTTGTAGCTATTATAGAATTTTTTTTCAGAGAAACACAGCATATTATGCCGTGTGACAGGATTGGCATTGCATTTTCCGATGATG
>DAOLVF010000090.1:6736-8388 GCA_035420565.1 Spirochaetota bacterium
GAAACACAGCATATTATGCCGTGTGACAGGATTGGCATTGCATTTTCCGATGATGGGAAGAGGCTTGTGCTGTATCATGTTGTTGCATCATATAGCCCGTTGTATTTAGATAAGGGATATACGGACGATTTAAAAGGAAGCTCCCTTGAAAAAATATTTAAAGACCAAACACCGCGTATCATTAATGATTTAGAGCTCTATTTTAAAAGCCATCCCCATAGCAGGTCAACACGCCTGCTTTTACAGGAAGGGGTTAAGTCAAGCATGACATGCCCGCTTTTTGTTGAAGGGAGGATTATTGGCGTACTTTTCAGAAGTTCACGGCAGAAGAATGTATATGGAGCACGACAGATAGCGCTCCACCATGCTATGGTGGAGAGGTTAAGTCAGGCGGTTGAAAAAGCGTACCGTATTGAGCAGCTTACCCGGGCAATAAATGCTTATATGGAGATGCTGAGCTTTGTGACGCATGAACTGAAAAGCCCGCTTTCTTCTATCATGACATTGGGCACAACATTACAGCAGGGATACTTTGGCCAGATACCCGAGCATTGTAAAACCACCATAGAGCGGATGATGGCTCAGGCAGAATACCTTTTGACGATAGTCAATGAATATTTACATTTAGCACGTCTTGAAACTGGCTCCATGCCGGTGAAAAAATCTATTATCGACATTATAAAAGAAGTTATTGTACCTTCCATAGGGATTGTGCAACCACAGGCTGACGCAATGCATATCACTATACAGCAGGATTACAATGATGATGTAAAGGTAGAAGGTGATCCCGACTTATTGAAGATAGTGATGCATAACCTTTTGAACAATGCTATAAAGTATAATAGTGATCATGGATTAATACGTATTACAGCAAAGCGGCAGGATGGATTATGCATGATAAAAGTTTGGAACACAGGACCTGGATTCCCACAGGAAGAAAAATATAAACTTTTTAAACGCTTTTCACGAATCGAAACGGAAGAATTACTTTCGCGTAAAGGTTCTGGTATTGGACTTTTTATTTCATGGAATATTGTGTATATGCATAATGGCAGGATATACGCTGATTCGGCACAAGGGCAGTATGCAGAGTTTACCGTTGAATTGCCATTACCATGACAGATCACTGGACAAAGCAAATTGAACAGCATGTTGTTTCATGGTAGCTATTGCATCTTCTACGCTGGTAGATGGTGAATGAACCGCTTTTGTACAATCAACAATAACTATCGCCTCAAAATTTTGGTTTGAACCATCAACCGCTGTAAACTGTACACAGTAATCAAATGCAAGCCCGCATACAAATATACGGTGTATGCCTCTATCGTGAAGATATCCATGCAAACCGGTTGGCGTTTTTTTATCGTTTTCCAGAAATGCAGAGTAACTATCGATATTCACAGTATAGCCCTTGCGCACGATGGCATGACAGAAGCTGGTTGGAATAGCTTCATGAAGCATTGCCCCCTTTGTACCAATGACGCAATGATCGGGCCAGAGCACCGGGCCAATGCCTGGTTGCTCAATGGGGTCGTAAGGATTTTTGCCGTGGGCTGATGCAAATGAATGGTGCCCTTGCGGATGCCAGTCCTGAGTGCAAACAACCGTAGCACCTGTTGTAAAAAATTTTTCCATAAGCAAAGAGATGGGTT
>DAOLVF010000091.1:0-8382 GCA_035420565.1 Spirochaetota bacterium
CTATCTGTAATGGGATAGATGTTAGTGAAAAAATTCGCAGTGAAACTATAGCATCGCATATTGGGAAAATTTCAGATATTGTTGAAGTACGGCACTTTGTTAATGCTCTGATGCGTGAATGGGCCAGGGACCATTCCATTATTGTTGATGGAAGAGATATTGGAACGGTTGTTTTTCCTGACGCCATTATCAAGATATATCTGGATGCATCAGTTGATGAACGAGCAAAACGCAGAGCTTTAGAGTATTCCCTGAAGGGTAAAGAAGTTGACCTCAATGAATTGAAAACACAAATCAGGCGTAGAGATGAACAGGATATGAAAAGGAAATTTGGTGCATTGAAAAAAGCAGATGATGCAATATATCTTGATACAAGTAATATGACACAGGATGAGGTTGTGCAAAGTATTTATTCTTTAATCAATACAAAAATACAATACTGTTAGCTATTGTCATGGTGGTGTGGGGTGATGGTATATATTTATGAATGTTATATTGTGTCGTACAAATAATGTAATTTTTGGATATAGCTTTAAATTATTGCTAAAATAAAATTGACTTATAAAGAGTAATTCCTTTCATTGTATAATTGTGTAAAAGTAATGAATATAGGTGAAGTGATATGAATTTAGAGAGAAGTGATAGCCAGTTATATATGGATCATGTTTCAAGCCTTTCAAATGATTCTATTCAAACAAAGGCTATTTATAATGGGGAGATAGTAACTGTTGATAATGACTTCGCATATGTTAGTATTGGCACAAAGACTGATGGGAGGGTAAGCCTTGAAGAGTTTGAGATTGCCCCTAAGGTTGGTGATATTGTTGAGGTTATGCTGGTAAACAGACGCCTTCTGGATGGGATGTATGTGTTTTCAATAAAAGCAGCAAAAAAGGAAAAAAGCTGGCAGCAATTTTTGAAAGCTATCGAAGGAAGCTCTATAATACAGGGGATTGTAACACAAAAATCAAAAAGCGGTTATATTGTTGATTGTGATGGTTTCCATGCTTTTTTGCCTTTGACGTTAGCTGCTGATATCAAGGGTAAATCTCAAAATGGACATTCAAGCGTATATTTTAAAGTTAAAAATGTTGATAAAAGAAAACGATCTGTTGTTTTGTCAAGAAAAGATTTTCTTGATGAAGAGCAGCAAAAAATATGGGACAATTTAGAGAAAAATTACTCGATTGGTGATGTTATACGAGGGAAGGTGACAAAGTTTGTTGATTTTGGAGCATTTATTGATATCGGTGGTATTGATGCACTTCTGCACCGCAATGATATTTCCTGGCGTAAAGTTTTTAAAAAAAAGAAGATATTAAGGATTGGTGAAGAACGTGATTTTGTTTTGTTGTCTTTTAATAGAGCAGAAGGCAAAATTGCACTTGGCTTAAAGCAGCTTTTTTCTGATCCATGGTTATCTGTTCCTGAAAAATTCAAGGTTGGGGAAACAACAGAAGGGAAGGTAGTAACGCTTACAAATTTTGGTATGTTTATAGAGTTTGAGGCAGGGGTTGAAGGTTTTTGTGCTTCAACTGATATTTCATGGACAAAACGGATGGTTAATCCTAAAGAGCAATACAAAAAAGGTGATAGGGTAAATGTAGTCATTCTTGATGTTGATCTTGAAAACAGAAAACTTTTAGTAGGGATAAAGCAACTTTATCCCAATCCATGGGATACTATACAGGAGCGATTCCCGTTAAAAAGTATTCATACACGGACAATTAAAAAGATTGTTAATTTTGGCATGTTTGTTGAATTAGAACCTGATGTTGATGGATTGATACATATTTCTGATATATCATGGGATGAAAATCTTAAAGATATTCATTCACAGTATAAAGAAGGACAGGAAGTGCAGTGTACTATTCTTGAGATTAACAAAGAAGAGCAAAAAATTGCATGTGGCATAAAGCAGCTAACAAAGTCACCATGGGAAATAATAGCAGAAAAATATCAGCCGCGTACTGTTATTTCAGGGACAATTACCGGTATAGTACCATTTGGGATTTTTGTAAAGATTGACGGTGATTCGGTAGAAGGGCTTGTCCATATTTCAGAAGTTTCCAGGAAAAAAATTGATTCTGTTGAAGATATCTTTAAGATTGGCGATAAGGTGAATGCGGTAGTACTGGGCGTTGATGTTGCAAAGAAGAGATTATCACTCAGTATTAAACATTATGAAATAATGAGCGAAAAAGAAGAAATCAAAAAGATTTTGAACACTACAACAGCAGGTACTGTTACATTAGGCGAGCTGTTGAAGAATAAATTAGACAAGGAATGATTCCTTATGATTGATCGTCAGGTTAGTGTAAAAAGAAATATTGTAGAACAAACACTTATGAATGTGAAAGATTATATTCGCGCACATCAATCAATTGTTGTAAAAATTACAATTGTTTCCGGTATAGTGCTGTTTTTGATAATTGCAGGTATTGTTTTTTGTGATTATAAAATTAATAAAGAAACAGCCGACTTTGAAGCTGTACTGGAAGAATATAGGAGCACTTATACACTTGACGAAAGTCAAAAGCAGGAAAAATTCAAGCGCACCGTCAATAAGCTTGAATCAATAGTTGATAGTTCATATTTTGGGTATGTTCACAAAAATGGATATTATATCATTGCAAGCCTCTATTTTAATGAAAAAGATTACAGCAATGCAGCTAAATATTATGAAAAAGCCTACCATTATTGTTCACCACTATTTGCTGCACTTGCATTGCAACAGGCAGGGATTGCCTGTGAATACATAAATAATATCGATGAAGCTTTGCGATACTATCTGCTATGTGAATCAAAATATAATGACGCATATAATAGTGATCAGATTCTTTTTAATATTGGTAGGATGTATAGCCTTAAGGGTGAATATTATAAAGCACGTGAATATTTTACAAAGGTTACCACTGAATTTCCTCAATCGGTATTTGCTAAAAGAGCTATGCAGTACGGTATGTTTCTTGGAGCTATTGAAAGCGGGCAGAAATAATTAGAAGTAATAAAAAAGCATTGGCATAAATAGTATCATTTTTTTAAAGCGTTATTTTAATTATGACAATTTGAAAAAGGAGTAAGAAAGTGGCGGTTCCAAAGAGGCGAAAATCAAAAGCAAAATCAAGAATGCGACGCTCACATGATGCAATAGGGGCACCCAATTTACGGCCATGTCCTACATGTGGCGCCTATATTTTACCCCATAGAGTTTGTCCTGAATGTGGACATTATAAAGGAAAACTTGTAATAGAACCTGTTGTAAAAGTTACAAAGGGGTAAAAGTATTTCAAAAATTCATGGGGCGTTGATAACGCTCCATTTATATTAAACTTGACAAAATTAAATACTTCATACTATTATCACTGACAGGTCTATATTGTAAGGGATTTGGTATGCTAAACAAGCGAGGTAAGGAGGGGCAGAGGTAATGGCAGTTGATTTTGAAAAAATAAAAAAAATTATTGTCGATCAATTAGGGGTCGATGAATCAGAGGTTACACCAGAGGCATCGTTTGTTGATGATTTGGGTGCAGATTCATTAGATACTGTTGAATTGGTGATGGCATTGGAAGAAGAGTTTGGCATAGAAATCCCTGATGAAGACGCTGAGAAATTATTGACCGTCGAGGATGTCATTAACTATATTGAAGCTAAACTACATTGATAGTGTTTATTTATTGCGACATACAATGAATGATGACAAAACGAAGGGATCAGAAAAAAAAAGGCAGAATCGCAAATTGCAACAGCTTGAAAAACGCTTGCGGATAACATTTAATAATAAATCATTATTACGACGAGCATTAACCCACCGTTCTTTTGTGAATGAATCAACAGTTCCAGTAAAAGATAATGAACGATTGGAATATTTAGGGGATTCAGTTTTAGCATTAGTAGTCAATGAATATCTTTTCAAATCATTTGAAAATTATCCCGAAGGTGATTTAGCCAAAATAAAATCAGCAGTTGTATCCGAAGTAATGTTAGCAAACGTTGCTATCAATTTAAATTTAGGTGACTTCATTCTTATGGGCAGAGGTGAGGAACTTACCGGGGGGCGACAAAGGCAATCCATACTTGCAAATACGCTTGAAGCTATTATTGGTGCAGTATACATTGATTCAGGTTTGACAAAATCAAAAAAATTGGTGTTACGATTGTTAAAAAAGGATATCCAGAGGATTGACAAACTTTCCTATCTTCGTGATCCCAAAACAACATTACAGGAAATAGTCCAGAAGAAGTACAAAAACCGACCAATTTATACTGTTATACAGGAATCGGGACCTGACCATAGCAAAATATATACTGTAAAGCTGGTCATTAATGATGAGGATATTACCATGGGAAGTGGGAGCAGTAAACGCAAGGCGGAATCGGATGCTGCTAAAAAAGCATTAGAGCTCATCTATTCTGACAGGATACATATATGAGGTTTAAGCTGTCGCTATCGCATAAAAAGATAAGAATTCGTGTTGCCGGATTGGTTGTAAAAGATGATACAATACTCTTGATTGCACATAAAAAAAGGAATGACATCTATTGGTTGCTGCCTGGAGGAGGCGTTGAATATCGGGAATCACTGGATAATGCATTAAAAAGAGAATTTAAAGAAGAGCTGGGTCTTGACGTTGATGTTGGCGATATAGCTATGATTGCTGATTCCATAGAGCCAAATGGTAGGCGACACATAATAAATGTCATTTTCTGGTGCAACCTTGTAAGCGAGGCAATACAGCTTGGAAGTGAAAAAATTTTGTATGGCTATAGCTTCAAACCCTTGCAGGACATGGATACTATTGTCATATATCCTCCTCTTAATACATATATCATCCAGCTTCTGAAAAACAAAAATGAAAAAATTTATAAAGGTTCATTGTGGATTCCAAAATAAATAGTGAAACTATTGTATCGCATTATTCATCAAAACAATCGACAATAACTATCGGACATGGTATTTTTAATTTTCTAGTTCGTTTATTGCCATATTCAAAATGGGATGTTATCGGAGCAATTATTAGTGACAGGGTGTATTTACTTCACAGGCAAACTATTGATGATAGCTTACAAGAAATCAATGCCTGCATTAAAGGATATGACGATACAGAATATAATAAATCATATGCTTATGCTGAAAGTTATTTTAATTATTTATTGCATAATCAATTTTCCAGAAAGTCATTACTCATTGGTATTGGTGGCGGAGTCACAACAGATTTTACCGGATATCTGGCATCATCATATATGAGGGGTATAGATGTTGTGTATGTTCCCACAACGTTGCTTGCGATGGTTGATGCAAGTATAGGTGGAAAGGTTGCAGTCAATATTGAAGCCGGTAAAAATATTATAGGTCATTTTCATCAGCCTGATTATATAATTGTTGATATGGGATTTTTAACAACACTGCCAGTTGAAGAGTGGAAGTGTGGGATGTCCGAAGCGGTTAAACATGCTATAATTGGCGATAGTTCTTCGTTAAACCTTTTTCTTAGAAGAGAGGTTTCAATTGGCAATGTTAATGAAAGCCTTTATCATTGTGTGAAAAATTCGGTGCATTTTAAAGCAAACATTGTTGAACAGGATGAATTTGAGAAAAATATACGGTCTATTTTAAACTATGGTCATACAGTTGGGCATGCCATTGAATCAGTGTTTCACTATACGTTAAGTCATGGCGAAGCTGTCGCGGTAGGGATGCTGGTAGAGTCGTATATATCTATGAAGATGGGGATGCCGCAAGAAGATTTTGAACTCATAAAGGAGTTGCTCCTGTACTATAAGTTGCTGCCAAACATTTCATTTTCTACCAGTGATATAATAAATCATATGCAGTATGATAAAAAAAACATAAAAGGTACAATCCTCTTTGTTCTTCTGGAAAAGGTGGGCAAGCCAGTGATAGGCAAGGAGGTGCCTGGCACATTGATAACTGAAGCATTGAATTATTATTTAACAATGGTGTGATACTATGGCGACAGAAATAAACTATTCAATTGAAGAAAGAGAGGGGGCAAAAATTATTCACCTATCGGGAGTATTGTGTTCTGCTACTGAACGAGAATTTATAAATTTAGTTGAAAGTTTAATTGCTACAAATAATGTTATAATCAATTTTTCCGCTACTTCGATGGTAACATCATCAGGATTAAGAGCATTAATTGATGTATCACACTTAGCACGGCAAAAAAAACGGCGTGTCATGATACTGGGTGCATCCGAAAATCTTCATGGTTTAATAAATGTTACTGAGTCATATGATCTTTTGCTCATCAATAGTGTGGAAGAAGGATTAAGAAAATTAGAATATTACCTGTAAACTTGATGTAAGTTACGATTCAAAATATAAATGTACATTGGGCTTCCCATTATAGATATTACGTGTTATAAATACATCAACATCCAGATATTTTTTTATTATGGTTTCATTTATATCAGCAGGAAGGTACCAGCTGGCAATAGTTCCAGTATCCATAATATATAATTTATCTGTAGTTTGTGTTAAAAAATTTAAATCATGTGAGGCTATAATACAAAGATTTTTCCCCGAAGATGTGTATTTAATGATAGCATTATGCAATATAGTGTATGAAGATAATGAAAGGTTCTGTGTGGGATTATCAAGCATCAGTAAAATTGATTCTCTGATAAAGTGAAATGCCAATAAGGCGCGTTGCATTACATCAGATGATACTGTCACAATGGGAACGTCAACAAATGGTTGCAGCTCAAACAAGGCTATATAGTCATTTACCACATCATGATCATATGAAGAAAATGGTGATAAAAACTTTTTGTGAGGTAGCCTGCTCAGCAACAAATAGTCATGTACGGTAAGGTAAGTGTTTTGAAGAATACTAAAAGGATGAAATGCAATTTGTGCGGATAAATCTCTTTTGGTATACGCCCTTATTGGTTTTTTATTGAACATTATGTGTCCATCGTATTGTATATGCTGAGCAATGACCTGTAGCAATAACGATTTCCCACTTGCTGGTTTACCAATAATGCCAATAATCTCGCCTTCAAAAAATTCAGCATTAATGTGCGATAGTAACTGTTGATTGTTCAGTGATGATGATATGTTATTCAACGTGAGCATGGCATTCTCCTGGTAACTATCGCCAAAAAACAAAAGTCGGTTATCGTAAGTGGAATAATGATAGAAAAAGGATTAACAAAGTATGATACATACAGTAGCAGTGTTATGCATAGTGCTAAAACAATCAAGGAGGTTATGTCATTTGTTTTAGAAAGAAACGGCAGATTATAGAAAAATGCTCCCAGCCAGCCAATCAGTATGATGGTAATCATTGCTACTAATGTGGTAATAAAAGCCATCAGCAATTCTATAATAGTTTGGCTAACTCCAAGTATGGTCAAGTAGTCTTTGCCCAGGGTCATTATGGTAAATTCATAGTGTAATTGTTTTATAAACATATAGAGTGTAATGCTTATGACAACAATATACGCTATGATTGGTGAAGAAGGTATGAATTGACCACAAAGGAGTGTATGCAGTGGTACTGGAATAGGTATCATACGATTTGATGCAAAATACATTGTGAAAAGAAGAATAACAGTAAATAAGAAGGCTAAGAGTGCTATATCATCTTGACGCTGAAATGGCAAAAAAAAGTAATGGTATATAAACAAAATGATGAAAGCCGCAATAATAGAAAGTGATAGTGAACGGGTAAGTATTAACATCGCTACCATCACCAGCGTTGCAATTGGGGCATCACCATTGGTTACATAGTCAGTAACACTGGCATTGATTTTACGCCACGAAATCAATGAAAATGATGCGGTGATGGCAATAAGTATTGTATGGCTATAATCAATTTTAAAATATAGCAGCAGAATGAATCCTGAAAGCAATAGGCTTGATACTACTATAATAATACTATTGTACAGTTGACGGCACGTGAGTATTTTCATTGGGTGTGATGGCATCCTTATTTTGCTCTGGAGAAGGTTGTGGAGCTTCAATCTGTCTTTGCTTTTCAATCTCGTTGTAAATAGGTTTTATAATTTTATCGTTTTTAACAAGGTTAATAAAGTCAGTATTGTAGTAATTGGAAGAAAGTATCTCTTTTGCTTTGCCAATATCATTAATTAGTATATAACATCGGCATACTATATACAGGTCATTATTTGACAGTCTATATTTATTAAAATGGACAATAGCTTCATTGTATTGGGAAAGCATGTAAAGGGAACGAGCAAAATTTAGATTGAGTGTTTCATCGCGCAAATTTTCAGGCACCAGTGAAGTCAGCTCAACAACTTTTGAGTATTGTTTTGTTGTATAATAATACTGCGCTGTTGCAATAAAAGCTTTGATATATTTTGCGGGCATTTCTTTATGTTTTTGGC
>DAOLVF010000092.1:0-8229 GCA_035420565.1 Spirochaetota bacterium
GCCTATAAAATATAAAATATGTTTTTTAAGCCTTTTAATGGATTTCCATGCAAATGATACACACATCATCATTGAAATGTTCTTTTCCACTCTTTTTTTTCAGACTGGTGTACAATGTATCAATAATTTCTTTACTTGAATAGCTTTGAGCATACGGCAGTATTTCCTGCCGCATCAATTCTCCAAAATTTTTATAATGGTCATCATCAACATGCTCCTCAATCAATCCATCAGTATATAAAACAATTCGGTCATCCGAGTTCATGCCATATGTCACATTTTTATAATCTTTTCCCCTTGAAAACAGATAATCATTATTTTCCAATGCTAATGGGATTCCTTTACTTTTATTAAGCTGAATTATATTCCTTCCTGAAATAACATAGGGAGGATTATGACCTGCACTGGCGTAGGTTATGCTATGATTTAAAGGATTATAAATCCCGTAAAAAGCTGTAATAAAATTATCCGCCGTAATACCGTACAGCATTTTATTAAGATAGCGCAATAATTCTGCCGGATTATTTCTGATTACCCCTGCCTGTAATATAAGAGTCTTTATCATCGAGGTAATAAATGCCGCATGTACTCCGTGTCCGGAAACATCACTCACAAATATGCCAATGTCCTTTGATTCTTTAAATTCAATAAAATCATAAAAATCTCCGCCGACAGCTTCCATAGGCACATATAATGAATGTATGAATGGATAAGGATCTTTATTGGGTATAAGTTTGATTTGAATTTTCCGGGCAAGGTTTAAATCCTGTTCTATTAATTCATTCCATTTTTTAAGAACATTTCGTTCTGTCTGCAGTTCATTTGTTTTTTCATTAAGTTTGAAATACAATCTATAGGTAATCCGGTGCAGAATAACCGACACCAAAATCAGAATAAAATTAGTAAACATCACCGAGGTAGTGGTGATAGCAACCGAAGATTGTATTTCATTGGCAAGGATGTTTACCGATGGAATAATATTATAATATATCATAGCCAGCATTGCATTGTAATAAATCATACAGATAACTATCGCATATATACCATATCGATTCGTTGTATAGAGTGAAGCCATCATAATGAATAGTATGTAACTTAACAACAAAAATGAGTTTATACCACCTGTTAGATAAATTACCATGGTATAAAAAAATGCATCAAATGTTATACGAATATACCGCGTATTTTGATAGTGTATCAATGGAGCATCTAATTCTACTGCTATTGCCCATAGAATACTGTAAACAAGATATGACGTTGAAAGAATTAACAATATCCCTTTAAAATTATATACAACAATAGTAAAAAGTATCAAGCTCCACGACAGGCGAGCGACGTAATTAAAACGGTATTTTTCCCTGGTTAAAAAAGATTCTACCATTATCATGGAACCTTTAATAATTAGTTTTTGGACATTCCCTTGTTGGCACAAGCATCAGTAAAATATTGTATACCATCGTATATAATAAAAAAACCTGATTGTTTAAGGTGTTCATACTATACTGTATAGTATTAAGAAAACAATTTTTTATAAGTTTAACAAATAAATAGAGAAAATCAAATAAAAAACTATCATGAGTAAACCTCTGGAAAATAATTGACACTTTTATCATAACATCGTACCATACGCTATTACTATTATTTCAAATACCTGTTACGTTTATATACTATTGAAAGTATTGAGAAGTTTATAGGGGCTGTCTTCCGGCCATCCATAAGGGATGAAAATAGTTGGCGACAGTCATCCTGAACGGAGAATGTCATTCTGAGCAAAGTGAAGAATCTCGTCGTTGTATAAAAGAATAGATTCTTCGCGACTACGTCCCTCAGAATGACCATGGTGAGAACGTCATCCTGAACTTGTTTCAGGATCTCATGGAGGATGAAACTGAATGAATAATTCATGCAACAACCAATCGTTTATGTAACAATTTTTTGTTTTAGAGTAACTATCGCCATACTTATAATTATTGATTAGAGCGTATGCATTGGCTCTTTACGGATATAGTTTATTGCAAGCACTATTGCCATTCAATTGACAACAATACTTTTGTTATTATAGTACATAATTATGGAACACTCTGGAAGATCATTTATAGCCAGCCCCGAAACATGCCCCTATCTTGGCAACAGAACAAAATTATACCGTTACTGCATACTCTATAGCCTATCACAGGACGATCTTGACCATTTACTTGTCCAGGGTTGGCGCCATTTTGGATATACATTTTTTAAGCCCGAATGCCCCGGCTGTATGTTGTGCATACCCGTGAGGGTTAAAACATTTGAATTTAAACCATCAAAAAGCCATCGCAGGACACAGCGAAAAAATATACAAACAACCGTAAAAGTGAGTGAACTTTCCTTAACCAGAAGGATCTACGATATTTATGGGGATCATTCATTATCGCGTTTTGGCCAGCCGCCATCTCGACAATTTTTAATCAGCAATGTCCTGGATATATGTACCAACACCTATCAAATTGAATACTACATACATTCCACCCTCTTTGCCGTTGATTACATTGATGAAACTAACAAAGCGCTCAATACAATCTATTGTATTTTTCATTCTGACTTTGCACACTTGAGCCCCGGTATCTTCAGCATCCTGTATGCAATACAACTGGCTCAAGATAAAAATTTACCTTATCTTTATTTAGGATATTATGTTCCCGGCTGTACGGTTATGGAATACAAAATCTCATTTCACCCGTATCAGTGGTATAGCTGGCAAAAGAAACAGTGGCTTGATGAACCTGTGCAACTATAAACTACCGCTCAAATAACGATGTTTCAATAATATCACCCACTCTATCATCACCATACAGCATGTCAGCGTTGTTTGCTTCAGGAAAAACAGTCGTATACACCCCGTTAACCTGAGCATGTACAAAGCTGTACATAGCATTATTGGTGCTATCATCAGAATTGTACTGCCACAGGGTAACAGCAGCCGCAAATAGTATCATAGCCGCTGCCGAGGCAAAAGCAGTATATAATCTATTTCTTTTTTTAACCTTTGCCATTACCTGCAAAGCCATAGCTTTATCCCACTGTGAACTGTGCAGCCGCTGTTGAATTGCTTCATTAAAAAGTAGATTATAATTGTTCATAGTTCCTCCTGCAACAAGCGTAATAATAAATCCTTCCCTCGTGACAGTCGGGATTTAACAGTGCCTTTAGGAATATTGAGCTTTGTTGCAATCTCCCATTCATTGTTACCCTGTGCCTTCAGTTTTACTACATCTTTATACTTATCAGGAAGCATCTCAATGACTGGCATAAGCGATAGTTCCTCGCAATCTATTGCAGGTGAATATGCGGTTGTTGCCCTTGATAATTTCTGTAGCTTTTTCTGCTCCCGTAATAATTTACCATTCATGCGTTTTGACTCATTGGCAGCAATCCTGTATAGCCATGAATCAAGCGTTGACCTTCCTTCAAACTTACCCGCTGCAAGGCTTTTATATGCCCGTAGATATGTTTCCTGCACAACATCATCAATTGCCTCATAAAATTGTGCTGCGAGGTGCTTTTGCACTGCTCGCAGCACACCATCCTTTGTTTCATGTACTATTGCCGTAAATTCACTTGCATCCATCAGGATAAGCCTTTGCCCCTACATCATTGGGCCATCATCAGGACCCTCAGGACCCATTGGTCCACAATCACCGCCGGGGTGCATCTTTTTCATCTTTTTCATCTCTGCTCTTTTATAGTTCCTTAGTTTGTTAAGTTGTTCCTTATTAAGCTGCTTTTCAATATCAATGACATGCTGAATTCGTAAAAGATGTAGCTCTACCCGCAAATCTGCTATCTCTTTTAGTTTAGCACGCACTGCATTAATGTCAACGTCATCCTGAAGCAAAAGCTTTTTTAGCTGAATAACATTGGGTGCTAATTTTTCCCGTATGTCAAGCATCTTCATTCCATATTGTTTGTTGATTGCAATAATCTTATCAACCTGTGCATCAGATAATCCAAGCTCCTGCTTTAAACGTTCTACATCACCAAAAATGGGGCCCTTTTTCATCTGCATATCAGGACAATCATGTCCTCTTCCTTTAGGTTCGCCCCCAAATGCTACTGATGTAACCAGCATTATCACAACAAACGCCAGACTTATTCGTTTCATAGCCATCCCCTTCATTATAAAATTAAACGTGAAAGCTTATTCTTCCCAACAAAGCTATTAGACCTGATAAAAACACGAAAGGTTCCATAAATGGTCATTTTTCTACTATAAAATTATTGCAATTATGCTATCTTTCAGTATATAGGGATATAGGGTTAGCAGTTCACTACAAATAATCAAAATTTTTTTATTCTTTGTTATATTTTATTATAGTGAGGTAAAAAATGGTTAACCTTTCACAGCCAGTACTGAAAACAATATCCAGCCGCTATTCATGCCGTACCTATACCAATGAAGAACTAAAAGATGAAGACTACGATTATCTGCAACAGTGTATTGCAGCAATAAGCACATTATCTGGCACTACCCTGCGAATAACGCTGATACACAATAACAGGGTAAAGCTACCACAAAAGATTGGTACGTATGGATTTATAAAAAATCCCCAGGGATTTATTGCAGCAACCACTACTGATACAAAGGAAGGGCTGGTAGATTTTGGATATGCTCTTGAGCAGATGGTATTAGCAGCAACAGAACGCAGTATTGGAACATGCTGGCTGGGTGGTACCTTTACCAGAGGCCCATTTAACCAGATAATGGGATTACTGCCCCATGAGATTGTACCTGCTGTTATATCGCTGGGCTATCCAGCTGATAAAAAAAGGATGTTTGAACGCTCTGTACGGTATATAGCTGGTTCTGATACACGGAAAAAGGCTGATGAACTGTTCTTTGAACATACATGGAACAATCCCTATAAGGGGTCAGAGCCTTTTATAACATTGCTGGAATTGGTACGGCTTGCGCCATCGGCATCCAACAAACAGCCATGGCGTATCCTTTTCAATAACAATGCATTCCATTTCTATCTGGAACGTACACCGGGATACTACGACAGGAACAGAGCCTTACTGGGATTCCATGACCTTCAGATGATAGATATGGGTATTGCACTGTGTCATTTCCACTATGGAACTATTGACTACAAAATAGATGGAAGGTTTGCTGTCACACATCATCCTGCAATAGATAAACGCGAATATATCATCAGTTATGTATTGGGATAAAATTTATGCATACAGTGGTATGATGTGCTATTATTATAGTAGGCAAAATATGTCTATTCTATTTTGAATAGTTTAGAAGTTTTAATTGCTGTATTTTTCTTTTTTTAAATTTGCTATTTTCATTGTTATGTTGTATTCTTTGTATAAAGTTTGGACAACCTTACAATAGTAAAGAGGTCACAATGGATACACAATACACATCCCGACAGATACTGGAAATTAAATCCAGTGGGACATATATAATTTTATTTATTTTGATAGCATTGATAGCGCATGTATTTCAGTTCATAGCAAAAGTTGATCTTTTTGAAATCCTGAAGCTTTCATTTGCCAGTATAATCTGTTTACTTATTGCCTATAGTATATACAAAAGAAAAAAAACACTTAAACGAACTGAAATTCTGGAATGGCTATTAGGCTTTATAACCCTGACCATTCCATTAGCTGCTAAGTTTGCGTATGCAACAACCTATGACTGGACATTTGCCCTGGAATCATACAATAGCTCAATTTTACTTATTATATTCATGGTTTTATTACAGCTTTATTTTAACAAACGCCTTGTAGCGTTTTATTCTTCATATGCCATTGTTACCTGGGTTGCTTTTTTATTGCTGGCGATAGCTCATGGGGCAGATATTCACTGGGATGCAACCATTGATGGGAAGCCAATTCACGGCTTTATAATTTTTAGAGAAATATTCATGATAGTAATTACCGGCATATTTGGAATACTGGCGTACAAAAACATACAGATTGTTGAACAATACGATGACAGGTCCACCAGGCAACTATCTATTATCCATGGCCAATCTGAAAAGCAAAAACAACTGAATGAGATAATCAAGGAAAAGGTAGCCGATCTACTTCAGCAGGTACAACGTCAGGATGAATTAACCATCAAGTTTAATGATAAGATGCAAAACCAGGCTTCAACCTTTGAAGAGATATCAGCAACACTTGAAGAGTTATTAGGTTCAGCCGAGAGCATTGCGCACAGCTCCGAAGAGCAGGTTGGCGGCAATACAATGATGGAAACTATTGTAAGCGAATTTAAGATAATAAAAAACGAAACCCGTCAAAATCTGGATAAAACCATACATGAAGTTGACAATGTTGTTGCTCAGACTGGCAGCGCAAATGAACGAATACGGGATGTAGAATCAACTATCAATGAAATTCGCAACCAGAGCCAAAAAATTGCCGAAACCATTGGTGTTATTGTTGATATAGCCGATAGGATTAACCTTTTATCCCTTAATGCAAGCATTGAAGCAGCACGTGCCGGCGATTACGGAAGAGGTTTTGCCGTTGTTGCCGATGAAATTGGCAAATTAGCATATCAAACATCTGAAAGTATTAAAGACATTGAGAGTGTCCTTATGCAAAGCACTAAAACTACCGAAAAAGGTGTTGAAGTAATTCGTACTACGGCAGCAATGCTCAAAGAGCTAATTGCAAAAATGGCAGAAAGCTCATCAAAAATTAAAATTTTGCAGGACAGCACCACCGTTGAAGAAAAATACATTAAAAACATCATCGCCCAGATGGAAAAAAATGTGGAATTAGCAAAGAACATAGGCACGGGCACCGAAGAACAAAAGGCAGCTATTGAATCAAGTGCCAGAGCAATTGAGCATATGAATGAGGTTGTCAGCCAGATGGTTGATGAAATTCAAAAGCTTGCAATGACATCACGCAGTATTCTTGACAATGCAACCGCTCTTCTTGAACAATCTAAGGGCGATAGCTCATCTGAGTAGCAGCGTGCCTGTTATAGAGAAACTATCAAACAAACAATGGAACAAAAATACTATCAGTACATACTATTCTGTGATTTTGATGGCACTATCACTGCAGAAGAAACATTTGTGGGGATGTGCCAGAAGTTTGCACCGGATACCTTTCATGAAATTGGCAAAAGGATGTGGGAGCGTCAGCTTACCATCAGGGAAGGTGTACGCGCAGTTATTGAGTCATTACCTTCTTCACTATATCCAGCGATGCTTGCCTATATTGATGCTATTGACATGAGGCCCGGTTTCCCTGAGTTTTTATGTTACTGCAATAACCATTCTATCCCGGTTGTCATCATCTCTGGCGGCTTATATGATTGCGTTGTTCGTAAGCTGGGAGATTTAATCAATAAAGTAGAGGCTATCTATGCTGCAAAGGTTGATGCAAGCGGCGATTACTTAAAGCTGTATTCTGATTATGAGTATGAAGGTGAGTTGGTGGCAAAAGCTGTCATTATGGATAACTATCGGGCACAATGCAGGATAGCTGTTGGCGACGGACCAACCGACATCGAGATGGCAAAACATGCTGATATAGTCTTTGCGCGTAGCATGCTGAAACAGTTTTTACCCGAAGACAAAAAATACTATGAATGGGATATTTTTTTTGATGTTATTGAAACTCTTTCTGTCATCATTGATAAGAAATAATTTATTGAATGATAGATTAACGGCAGACTGCCCTATCATGCGCCCGCATCCAAAGATACAATACCTCCCTGTTCGGCTGGGATACTTTCCCAGTAGCCTTCCCCGGACGGAAGGCGACCGCCGTTGCAGGCGAGCACACAGCCATGGGAATCTCTCTCTATTTTTCCACAAAAATTCTCATTTCCCATTGAAATGTTATGGCTATTGCTTCACTACCTGAAACTTTAAACCTCCTTTATATATATAATCTCCTATTGAATATATTATTAAACTATTTGAATCAACTGAATATAACTCATATTTAACTAATCCTTCCTTCCCTTGTATAACCATATATAATCTTGAATCTTTAATTTCATATTTGCTTGGATATTGATTTAAATCTATATATTTGTTCATCTCACCAATTTTCCATACTTTATACCGTATACCTCCATCCTTCCTAATATATGCTTCTCCCATCCATTCTTCTACTCTGAATTTGCCTATTGCAAAAAACTTTTTTAATCGTTCACCTACCTATAATGTTTCACACCAAATGAGAATTTTCAGCAGTCAAAGATAGAGAGTAATT
>DAOLVF010000093.1:0-3387 GCA_035420565.1 Spirochaetota bacterium
ATTTATGATGATAGAAATGTATTGCGCGCTATAGGTGACGATGCAGCCGTATTTACTGTGAGTCACGATGAATGTATAGTGCTTACCACTGATTTGCTTGTGGAAAGAATTCACTTTATAAAAGAAACCATTGCGGGTTACCAGCTGGGCTACAAATCGCTGGCGGTTAACCTGAGTGATATTGCAGCTATGGGAGCTAAACCTCAGCATGCCTTTGTAAGCATAGGAATCCCAATAGAAACACCGCTTGCGTATCTGGATGAACTATACAGGGGGATGAAACAATTAGCTCAACTGTATAGTGTCAATATACTGGGTGGGGACACAACATCTTCAAAAACTGATTTAATCATTAATGTTGCAGTTACAGGAGTTGCAAAAAAAAATAGCATATTATATCGTAATACCGCAAAAGCTGGTGATGCTATCTATTGTACAGGCTTTCTGGGCGATAGCAGGGCGGGATTGGATTTTATTTTACAAAATAAAAATCCACAGCATGACTATGAAAAAAAGTTGCTCCATGCTCATACATTACCGCGACCTCATGTTGAAGAGGGTTTGTTTTTAAGCAATACGGGTGCAGTCCATTCCTGTATAGATGTAAGTGATGGGTTAAGCTCTGATCTATTGCACATTGCAGAGGAAAGTAATGTGGGATTTATACTGGACGAAAAATCAATACCAATTTCACCCCAATTGCAACAGTATTGCGATGATAATGCATTAAACGCTACTGACTATGCATTGTCGGGCGGCGAAGATTATGTGCTGGTTTTCACTGTTGATGAAAATGCTTCATTGCAATTAGAAAAAAATTTTTATAATACATTTAATAGAGCAATCTACAAAATAGGAATAATAACACCAGATAAAAAATATGTAATGAGAAAAATAGATGGTTCACTAATTAATATCAAAGCAGGTGGATGGGACCACTTTGTATAATAAAATATTATTTTAATTTATTGATTATCTCAGCTAAATTTTTTACCATAGGACCATCTTTCCGCCATACATGGCAGGTATCTATCAAATATTGAGACATTGAGCCGCCGCTATCAAATTCTTTTGAAACTGGTTGTTGAGCTTTCATAGCCCAGAAACTCTGAACAGCGGCAGGCCCCATAGCCAGAATACAATTTGTTACATGCGAACAACCTTTTGTACCGCCAATAGCATCTTTTACAGCCTTTGTAAATCCCTTTGTTATAGAAATCCCGTTTAATTTTTGAATATTATAATTTGCTTCTGCACATTCCTCGCGTGGATACTGTTTCATTGTTACCTGTATATCGCTGATCACCAGGTTGCTGCCGCTGACACGCATTGTAATGATCATGTTGTGCAGTACACCCGGGTTTTGCTTTTCTCCAGTTACCAGATAATTTTGGCACAGGCGTGTGTCTTTGATTTCACCTTTAATATAAACTGAATCAGGTCCATCTTGATAACTAACTATATCAATAGTTCTAGAAAAAATTTTTTTGCTTTCCATAGTAACTTTCTCCTATAATAAGTAATAAGCTTACTGCTATGTAATAAAAAACAAATAATTTTTCAATTAAAATTCCATGGAAAGTTATTGCATAATGTCCATTGATGACTCAATACAGACGACGAAATCGCTACTATAATGTGAGAAACAAATTTAAAGTTATTGGAAGCTATAAGTTGCTTTTCCTATAAAAATTATTATATATATATAAATATGTTTTGTAGTTATATATCAATAAATGAATAAAAATGTTATATATAAATAATTGGTTGACAATGTATGGTAATAATTTTTAATATGGTACTATATATGTCGTATTTAATTATTCATCATTTTTACCAGTAAATGTATTCTTAATAATTATAATTTACAAAAATGACACAGGAGGTTTGTGCAATGGAAAAGATTTGGTTAAAATCTTATGCACCGGGTGTCCCGCATACCCTCAAATATGATGAGATAACCGTTGTGCATGGTTTTGAAAGATCTGCAAAGGATTTTCCCAATAAAAATGCAATGATCTTTCTGGATGCGAAAATTAGTTTTAAAAAGATGCAGTCCATGGTTAATAAAATTGCCAATGCATTGATTGATCTAGGTGTAAAACCGGGTGATAAAGTGGCAATGCTCATGCCAAACATGCCACAGATAGTCATTGGTTCATATGCAGCATGGAAGATAGGAGCAGTAGTGGTTATGAATAATCCGCTCTATACGGATCATGAATTGGAACACCAGTTGAATAACTCAGAATCAACAGTGCTCATTACCCTTGATCTATTAGGACCCCGTATGATTGCATTGCGACCTAAAACACAGGTGAAAAAGATTATTGTAGCTCATATCCGTGATCATTTAGGATTTCCTAAAAAGCAGCTTTTACCAATTGTTGCTAAAGCCAATCATCGAAATATTCCTCCAACGCCAGAAGTATATGAATGGACAGATCTTTTAAAAAAGTATCCTGATAAAGATCCGGGAACTATGGCTAAATTTAATGATCTGGCAACCCTACAGTATACGGGTGGTACAACTGCTGTTAGTAAGGGTGCAATGCTTTCACATAAAAACCTTTCGTCTAATGTACAGCAGATAAAGGCATGGTTTCCTGAATTTAAACGTGGTGAATTGACCAGTATTGGGGTGTTGCCATATTTCCACTCATTTGGCATGACAACGGTTATGAATATTAGTGCATTTTATGGATGGACTCAGGTTCTAATACCACGTCCTGAGGCAGGAGCAGTATTAGAAGCATTAATAAAACATAAAGTTGATTTTATGCCTGCTGTTCCAACGTTCTATGTTGGACTTTTAAACCATCCAAAGATTAAAGAAGCCGATATTTCAACTATCAAAGGTTGTTTTTCAGGTGCCGCTCCGTTACCGGTTGATGTTATTAGGGAGTTTGAAGCAAAAACAGGTGCACCTATATGCGAAGGGTACGGCTTATCTGAAACAACTCCTGTTGTAACTATCAATCCTTATGGTGGGAAGACAATTCCAGGTTCCATTGGTTTGCCAATCCCTGACACTGAATGTAAGATAGTTGATCTGGATGAGGGGACAAAGGAGATGGAAATTGGACAGGAAGGAGAATTATGCATTAGAGGACCACAGGTAATGAGCGGATATTACAAGATGCCTGATGAAACAGCAAAGACATTACGGGATGGATGGCTCTATACCGGTGATATTGCTAAAGTTGATGAAAATGGATATTTCTATATTGTTGACAGAAAGAAGGATATGATCATAGCAGGTGGATATAATATTTATCCACGTGACATTGATGAAGTTCTTTTTGAACATCCAAAGATTCTGGAAGCGTGTGCAATTGGAGTGCCGGACAAATATCGTGGTGAAACAGTTAAGGCATTTGTTGTACT
>DAOLVF010000093.1:3487-6388 GCA_035420565.1 Spirochaetota bacterium
CAATTGGAGTGCCGGACAAATATCGTGGTGAAACAGTTAAGGCATTTGTTGTACTGAAACCTGGTGAAACAATGACCGAACAAGAGGTCATAGATTATTGCAAAACAAAATTGGCAGCTTATAAAGTACCAAAGATGGTTGAATTTATCAATGAACTGCCAAAAAGCAATGTTGGGAAGATATTGCGTAAAGAACTTCGTAAGATGGAATTAGAAAAAATGGAGAAAAAATAAGTTAGTTTGATTTATTTGATACAATTTGTTTAATCAAAAAGGGGCATAAACTTACAATGCCCCTTTATTTTTTTAAATAGTGATATACAACAATGTATTATAGTGGCATTGATCCATCATGGAGTGGAAAGTATCCAACCGTTGTAGCGGTTAGTAATAATAGTTTAAAGGTAGTTCAATATATCTATACTAAAAGAGTTAATGACATCATTTGTGCGATAGCTCCCTATAACAATTCAATGATTGAAATAG
This sequence comes from Spirochaetota bacterium, assembly GCA_035420565.1. Taxonomy (GTDB): domain Bacteria; phylum Spirochaetota; class UBA4802; order UBA4802; family UB4802; genus UBA4802. Next base: position 3,973 of record DAOLVF010000093.1, read on the forward strand.
ATGCGCTTGTTTGAGTATATACTGTTTATTATTGTTTGCACAATGCTTGCAATTATTTTGGCAGTAGAGAAGAAGGAATAGTAATAGTGCCAAAACCACAACAGACCATGTAAAAAGAATGTTGAATAAATTTGAAAAAATTCTTGATTTCGTTATTATAATATGATAGTTACAATGCATTTTGTTAATTGCCCACAAAGACATTGGTGTTAAGTTTATATTTTTGGAGGATGTTTGATATATGAAACAAAAAAACGGGTTTGCTAAAAAAGAGTTGTTTGCTGTTATCTTAATTGCATTGATGAATCTTTTTTTGTTTGCCGATCAAAATTTAATGGCTCCCAATTTAACGCAGATTGCGCATGATTTTGGCTTTAATGATGTACAACGCGATGTCATGCTGGGTGGGCACATCTCATTTGTATTCTGGATTCTGGGAGGATTGGTAACATTAGCAATAGGCTATTTGACAGATAAGATATCACGGCGAAATTTATTTTTATTTGTTATCATTGTTGGTGAATTACCATGCTTATTAACCGGTTTTGCTCAAAACTATGATCAGTTGTTCTGGTTAAGGGCATTGACCGGTATTGGCATTGGTGGTGCACTTCCCTTAACATTTTCAATTATTGGTGATTATTTTTCACATGAAAACAGGGCTGCTGCTTCTGCATGGATTGGATTGGCTCAGGGGCTTGGTATTGCTGTAGGGCAACTTATGGCTGGTTTTATTGGTTCAGCATATGGCTGGCGCTTACCTTTTATCATTGTTGCCATTCCTAATTTTATATTGGCTTTCATATTTTTGTTGTTTGTTAAAGAACCTCAACGTGGAAAAACCGAAGAAAGTTTAAAAGAACTTATTGAAGAAGGAAAGGTTTACACTGGGAAAATCAACTGGCGTGAATATAAATCGCTCTTTAAAATAAAAACAAATATTCTGGTATTTCTACAGGGGATACCTGGAACCGTACCATGGGGTGTTTTCTTTATTTTTCTGAATGATTTTTATTCACAGGACAAGGGTTACTCAATAGAAGTAGCAACACTTATTGTATTGACAGTAGGTGCTGCGGCAATATTGGGGGCATTTATTGGAGGTTTTATTGGTAACTGGTTGTATAATATCAAACCCAAATATCTTCCAATGCTGTGCGGCACCTCAACGCTTCTTGGTATTATTCCAATGGCATTGTTACTAAATTACACGCCTCAGGTTATCATACCTGAACCAGATCCCACGTTACCATTGATTTATGGCTTTATAACTGGATTTACGGTAACTATCACCGGGCCTAATGTACGCGCAATATTGCTGAATGTAAATACTCCTGAAACACGAGGTTCTATCTTTTCATTATTTAACCTCACGGATGATCTGGGTAAGGGTTTTGGACCTGTTATTATAAGTGCACTCATTGTACTGTTTGGCCGTTTAATGGCATTTAATATAGCAAATCTTTTCTGGCTTTTGTGTGGATTATTACTTTTGGTTATGATTAAAACATTTCCTGAAGATGAAGCGCGCCTCAATGCAATTTTGAAAGAAAAAGCTGAAAAGATGAAGTAAAAATTAGCAAGGTGATATGATGAATCGTAAACTTTTGATTGCATTAACCATTTTTATCACAGGATATATTCTAGTTTATTCAATTGGTAAATTTTATATAGATTACCGATGGTTTTCAATTTATAATCATTTAGATATATTCTGGATTTTATTTTTCTCAAAATTCAATGTGCAAACAATTTTCTGGGGTTTATTTATTGCCCTGTTTATTCTTAATTTTATTTTGATACGAATACTGGGCGGTAAAGGGAGGATCTTTACAAAAAACATCCTTGATAAAATCAGGATACCGGGTTTTGGAACAACACGTAATTTACTTTTTATTATACTTATTATTGGGGTTGTTGTTCTGGGTTTTTTTATGGGATTGTGGGCTTCAACTTACTGGAAAGAATATTTAATGTTTAAAAATGAGGTTGCTTTCACCGATTTTCCAAAAGAGCCCTTATTTAACATGGATATTGGTTTTTTTGTATTTTCCCTTCCTTTTTATAAATTTATATTTCGCTGGGTGCTGGTTTCATTGTCATTCATTACTATTTTTTCATTTTTTTTCCATATACTCAATAATGGCATTTTTTCTCAAAATGGTAAGCTGGAATTTTCAAGGTTTGCACGGGCTCATCTGTCAATTTTATTTGGTTTGATAGTTTTAATCATTGCATCTGGCTACCGATTACTGGCTTATGATCTTTTATTTAACAATCGTGCAAAATTTTTTGGGGCAGGATACGCCGATGTTCATGCTAAACTATTGGCGTATGACATATGCATGGTTATATCTATTATTGCAGCTATACTTCTCTTTGCTAATATGGTCATTAGAAGTTTCAAAATGCCCAT
>DAOLVF010000093.1:6488-8200 GCA_035420565.1 Spirochaetota bacterium
TTGCAGCTATACTTCTCTTTGCTAATATGGTCATTAGAAGTTTCAAAATGCCCATTATATTGTTAATAACACTATTACCCGTATATTTTGTATTTGGAACAATATTTCCAGCTTTGCAGCAACGATTTATTGTTGATCCCAACGAATTAGAAAAAGAAAAACCATATATACAATATAATATTAATTATACAAGAATAGCATTTGGATTGAATGGTGTTAAAGAGTTGCCGTTTGAAAATGCACAAACATTAACCTTCAGAGATTTAGAAAAAAACAGGGATGTAGTTAACAATATACGTTTATGGGATTGGCGTCCATTAAAGGAAACATATAAGCAACTGCAGGGATTAAAGCCGTATTATGATTTCATAGATGTAGATATTGTACGCTATACTATCAATAATCAAAAGGTAGCGTTAAATATTTCCGCCCGTGAACTTGATAATACAAAGCTAACAGTTTCAAAAAATTCATGGCTCAATAATCATCTTATATTTACCCATGGTTATGGTGTAATTGCCAGCAGAGTTGATAAAATAACCCCTGAAGGATTACCTGAATTAGTTCTTTATGATATTCCAACAAAAAGTACAATCCCAATACCGGTAACAGTACCACAGATATATTATGGTGAGCATCAAAATTCATATATTATTACTAACACAAAGATAACACCTGGTGAATTTGACTATCCATATGGTGATGAAAATAAATATACCATCTACAATGGAACGGGTGGAGATGTTCTTAATTCGCTAGTGAAAAGAGCAATGTATGCGATAGCTTTTGGTGATTTCAATATACTTATTTCAAATGTAATCACCAACCAGAGCAGGATTCATTTCAGAAGAAATATTGTAGATATGGTAACGGCTATAACACCGTTTATTTATTACGATTCTGATCCATATGTTGTTGTAGTTGATGGGAAGATTTACTGGATAATAGATGGGTATACTTATTCAAGTTATTTTCCATATTCAACTCCAATACAATTAACAAATGGTGTATCAATTAATTATATAAGAAATCCCATAAAGATAATTATTGATGCATATAATGGGACTATACGGTATTATATAGCTGATAATAATGATCCGGTAATAAAAGCATATGCAAAAATATTTAAAAATCTATTCATTCCCATGGAGCAGATGCCTGATGCTTTTAAAGATCATCTTCGGTATCCTGAAGCACTATTTAATATACAGGCACAACAATTACTGCGATATCATATGACCAATATTAATGTTTTTTATAACAATGAAGATTTATGGGACATACCACAGCAAATTTATGAAAGTGCAAGAGAAAAGATGCATAGTTACTATCTGGTAACATCGCTACCAAACGAACCTGCAACAGAGTTTTTATTAATTTTACCTTTTACACCTGCAAAGAAAGACAATATGATTGCTTTTATGGTAGCTCGATGTGATATACCCAATTATGGTGAGTTGCGTTTATATACCCTCCCTAAAGATAAACTGAATTTTGGTCCAATGCAGATAGAAGCCCGTATTAATCAGGATGCTGAAATATCAAAACAACTGTCACTGTGGAATCAACGTGGTTCGCGAGTAATTCGTGGCAACATGCTTGTATTGCCTATCAGGGATTCAATACTTTTTGTTGAACCACTGTATCTTAAGGCAGAAACAAGTGAAATGCCCGAATTAAAGCGTGTGATAGTATCTTACAAAGATAAAATA
>DAOLVF010000094.1:0-8182 GCA_035420565.1 Spirochaetota bacterium
AATTTTATTGATAAGTATCTTAAGTGAAACAAAGGAAAAAACTGCTTCTCCACACGTGTTGTGGCCCATGTTTAACCTATGTCCATTCAATTCTATCTGTTGAACATGAGATAGCGGTTTTTTACTATAATCCAAATATTGCTCCACAAGCAGAATATGCACAACGATTATCAGAAGTAACGCAATTTGCAGCAACACATAACATTGTACTGCTAACGGGCAGATACAATCAAGCAGATTGGTTTAAAGCAGTCAGGGATCAAAGATTTTCAGGGGAACTATCGCCACGCTGCTATTTGTGCTATTCTTTCAGATTAAAAGAAACATTTGATGTAGCAAAACAATACAAGTATGATGCAGTTTGTACTACGCTATCAGTAAGTCCATATAAAGATGCTGAAAAAATCAATGAGATTGGGCGGTCATTTGCAGAATTGTATGGAATACAATTTATTGAAGCGGACTTTAAGCAAAACGGCGGGTATCAGCATTCGATTGTATTGTCAAAACAATATGGCATGTATCGGCAGAAATATTGTGGCTGTGTGTATTCCAGGCTTGAGAGAAATAAAAATTCATTGTGGTCAATTAAAAGTAATAGTTATAAAAAAAATATGATAACTGCAAACAATAAGTATTGATACAGGTTCCATATTCAAAGGTTACTATCGTACAATTACTATTGTACTATAAGCTTTTTTCCATGCTAACCAGTAATTTAAAGGCTAAATAGTTTATCACCACTATGTGCCCTCCATGTAATATACATGATATTGTACATTGGTAAAAAATACTGCAATATAAACACTACTTATTGCAGGATATGAAGATGGGCAATGTGATATTACCGTATTATATCCAAAAAAGATAAGACGATAGAAAAAAATTAAAAAATAGTGTTTGGTATTCTGCTTGTAAATTTAGAATGCATAGTATAATGTATTACCTGTTGATTTACACATTTATATAAATCGGGTGATATATGGCAAAAAAAACTTTTGAAGCAATCAGAAAAAATATTGAATCAAATCCGTTCTATGCAATTGGTTTAGGATTGGTAATAGGAATCATTATTATTGGATTTTTATTTACCAGTGTATATAAGCTATTTGAATATCAACTGTTTGATGTAAGGTTTAAGATTAAACCTCAATTACAGCAATGGGAATATCTTTCATTCCTTGATATTGATGACAACAGTATAAGTAATGTTGGACAATTCCCATGGCCACGGTATGTGTATGCCGAAGGGATTGATGTCATTAAAGACCTTGGTATTAAACAGGTGGCATTTGATATTCAATTCATAGATAAATCACCGCGTTATGCACAACCTGATATCTTGAAGATTGTTGAAGACAAAATAAAAGCTGGCAAACGAATAACCTATGAGGAATTAAACCATGCAATACTGGATAGTGATGCATTATTTGCCGGGGCATGTGCAAAAAATAATGTCATTTTATCATATTCGTTTTTGAATAGAACGCTTGCTGAAATGAATATAACCCCTGAAGAAAGAAAGAAGCGTGATGAAGCCATTGCACGCTTTGAAAAAATTGCATCTATACCTGTTCCTGAAGGAAGTAAAAATGAATATTCACGATATATTGATCCTACTCGTATTATTATTCAATATCCAATCCCGGAATTAATAATGAATGGGAAAGATTTTGGCTATGTCGACAGCGATTTTGATATTGATGGCATCGCTCGCAGGATACGCCTTATACGAGTATTCAATGACAGAATATATTTTCATATGGCACTGATTATGCTCATGGATATACTTAATGTTAATAAAAGCGATGTGGTCGTAGTCCATGACCAGTATCTGCTATTAAAGAATGCTACTGATCCTTTGACACTGCATAAAAAGGATTTTAAAATACCAATCGATACTAGAGGAATGGCATATATACATTGGAGTGGTGATTTTAAGGATACCTTTAACCATGTATCATTTTATGCCTTATTGGAATATAATCAGCTTAAAGATACCATCCATGAATATTTTGATGAACAGGAGATACAATCACAAAATACAGAACGGAGCAAGTTGTATGGTGAACTGGCACAGTTAGATGAGTTATTGCAAAAAGAAAAAAATGTCATAGCAAAGCAAAAAGTATGGTTAAAAATAAATGATTTGAGACGGCGTATCTATACCATAGAAAATGGCTATATTCAAAATCTTGAACGGCAATTACAGGAAATTAATCAACAACTTAAAACTTCTGATAATGTCCAATTGCATGAGGCAAAAACAAATCTTAATAATTTTATCAATGCATCAAGGCTTGTTCTTGAAGTGGACAGATTAAAAGGTCATTCGTGTATAATAGGTTTAACCGCTACAGCCTCGCATGATATTGGGGTAACCCCGTTATCTTCTGAATATCTTATGGTAGGCACCTATCATAATTTTATTAATACTGTATTACAAAATGCATATATCAAAGAAGTGCCTCGTTGGATTACTTATGTGCTCATTATAATCTTTGCAATACTCATTGCTTTATTGGTGCAGCGACTAAGTGCCATGGGAACCATTAGTGTAATAGTTGGCTCACTGATTGCATATAACATTGTCAATATTGCATTATTTGCATTTAGCTATATATACATTGATCAATTGGGTACTTCGTTAGCGTTATTATTACCTTCAATGGTTATAAGCAGTGTAAAATTTATGAGTGAAGAAAGTCAAAAACGATACATTAAAAATGTTTTTTCAAAATATATGGCGCCTCGTGTGGTTGATGAACTGATTAAAAATCCGGATGCGTTGCAATTAGGGGGTGAATTGCGAAATATAAGCATATTTTTTTCTGATGTGGAGGGATTTTCATCCATTTCGGAAAAGTTAACACCTCAACAACTTGTTTCCTTACTTAACGAATATTTATCTGAAATGACCGACATAATATTGCGGTATGAAGGTACAGTGGATAAATATGAAGGCGATGCAATTATTGCGTTCTTTGGTGCTCCATTAGCTTTTGAAGACCATCCTTCACGGGTGTGTTTGGCAGCCATTGATATGAAAAGACGTCTGGCAGAGTTGAGGGAAGAATGGCGCAAAAAAGGTACATTCCAGCTTAAAGTACGGATGGGTATCAATACCGGGGATGCTGTAGTTGGCAACATGGGTTCGCGCCAGCGAATGGATTATACAATGATGGGCGATGCTGTAAATTTAGCATCCCGGCTTGAGGGTGCAAATAAATATTATGGTACCTACTCAATGATAAGTGAAACCACGTATGAAAGCGTTAAAGATGTAGTTAATGTACGGGAGTTGGATTTAATACGGGTGATTGGCAAAGAGCAGCCAATTAAAGTGTATGAATTATTAGGGACAAAAGGAAATCTTCCTGACTATATGTATGATATGTTGAAAAAATATAATGAAGGGTTGCAATTATTTAGAGACAGACAGTGGGATGAGGCTATTTCTGCCTTCAGAGCTGGTTTGCGAATAGTTTCTGATGATGGACCATGCTATAAATATATTGAACGGTGTAAAGAATTTTTGAAAAATCCGCCTCCAAAAAAATGGGATGGCGTATACAGGCTTACAACCAAATAGTAAAAGTAGATGAGTAGTAAAAAAATATGTAAAAATCAAGAATTGTTGTGGTACATATATAAACCGCTTTTTTCATGTATTAAAAACAACAATTGAAAAAAGCGGTTTTACGCATATTTTATGCCTGTAAGGGTAGTGACATTTAAGGTTTTCATACCCTTATTATTTGTGATGATGCTGCATCTGTCCTGCCCATGTTGGAGTTCCGTCATCATTACGGAAAACAACCTCAGTTTTATTTATATTAATTTTTTTTGCAATAATAACCGTTTCATTACGCAATGTTGTTTTTGAGCCAACTACTGTAATGCTATCACCCTTTTTCAATGTTATTTGTTTTGTTACATAGTCAGTTGGACCAAGAAATATTTTTACAGTTTCAGCGGCAGTTTTAACAGTAATATAGTAATGATCCATTGTTTTTCCACAGCAGGGATGCGATTCAGTAATAATTTCATCCACAGTGCCCGCAACGGTGGTCTCGGTTTTAACGTCATACATATGATACATCATTCCTTTGCCATGGTGTTGTGCAACAGCTTGTGAGGCAACAAAAACAAGAAGAATCACTCCGTAAATCGCATACATTTTTTTTACCATAATAATACACTCCTTCTGGTATTAAAGATTATACTAAAATAATAAATAACCCGGAAAACGTCAAGATATATGAGTAAAAAAAGTATATAATTGGATTAAAAAAGAGACATTATTTGTTATAGCATCATGATGCTACCGCTACTTTGTGTTTACAGCAGAAGTAATTGTACAAATACTTCTATTATAGGATGCTGATACTTTTATGTGTACATCAGTGGTTAGAAAATATACATCACCATTAATGCGGTATATGGTGTATATGTACATAAATATAAATATGTAAACATAATAATATTGACAAAAAGAAGCCATTATTAAATAAATTTTTAAAAAAATTTACTAAAGAATACTTGACGAAAATAAAGTTAATTAATATATTAATTAATAATAAAAATAAAGCCTCTGGTAATAAATTAATTAAAAAATTCATGAGGAGGTTAACATGAAGAAACTTTTGGGAGTATTAGTTGTTGTTCTACTGGCAGTTCCAGCTTTTGCAGCACCAACATCAGAGGGTAATTTTGTTGTTACATTGCCCTTGTTTCAGTACGTAACATATAATGATGATTTGTATAAAGTAATGTATGGTGATGAAGAAACCAATATGATAATAGGGGCTGAAAACTATCAGATGGGTGTTGAGTGGTTTGTTATTGATGGGTTGGCAATAGGTGGCGGAATATCCTATAATACATGGGATGAGGCAGAAACAGAAGTATTCACCGTAATGCCAACAGTAACATATTACTATGCAATGGATAAGCTTATCCCCTACATAGGTGCTGGATTCAAATATATTGATATTTCAGATGATCCAGCGCTTGGTGATGGCGATGGATATTCTATTTTTGGTAAACTGGGTGTGGCGTATATGCTGGGGAACAACCTTGCATTGTTTGCTGAGTTCCAGTATAGCTATGATACACTTGATTTGGATGCTGGTGATGAAGACGGAAACGTCATGAGTGGATCTCTTGGTGTTAAAGCTTTCTTCTAAGGATTAGCTATTGATACTATTGAAATAAGTTGAATTGACACATTTCCAGGGGCAAAATACTTGGTAACAAAATTATGAGGAAGAGCGCTGTATAAAGGCGCTCTTTTTTTTGTCAGCAGCAGTGTGTAATGATAAAATTACTTGACATCTATACATAAGTGTAGATAAAACTATTCCCATCACTCTGAAAGAGGTATATATGCCAGCATTTGTCCATATCTCGGATACCCATCTTGGATTTAATGATCTTGACAGGGTTGATGACAATGGCATCAACGTCCGCGAGGCTGATGTATATGGTGCCTTTGAACATGCTGTTGATCGCATTGTTGCCATGAAGCCTGATTTTGTACTGCACACCGGTGACCTGTTCCACCGTGCATCGCCTTCCAACCGTGCACTGATTCAGGGTTTAAACCATATAAAAAGAATAACACAGGCCGGGATTCCGTTTATTGTCATTGCGGGCAATCACTGTACGCCAAGGACTATCTATACAAGCCCCATATTGCAGGCTTTGCAAACTATTGAAGGTGTTTTTGCGGTGTACAGTCAGCGCTATGAATATGTTAGTATAGATGGTATCCATATACACTGCCTCCCCCATATTCATGATGATATGCGCTACGTTGAACAGATAAGGGCAATTGAACCAAAACAGGGGTGCAACATTTTATTGATGCATACGTCGGTGGGACAGGATTATCTGCTGGATGAGTACGGTGAACGTATTTTCCCCGCTGAGTATTATCATCTTTTCAATGCATTTGATTATGTTGCACTGGGTCACTGGCATAATTTTAAGGTTTTGCCTCCATGGGATACGGTGTGCTACAGCGGTTCAACCGAACGTTTCAGCGACAGGGAAGCTGGCAGGGAAAAAGGCTTTGTAACTGTAACTATCGCACAGAATAAAAATATTACGTTTAACGCCATACCAATACGTCCATGGGTGCGATTTGATATTACCCGTTGCAGCGAGCTTCCAATTGATGACATTAAAACACGCATACAACATTTTTCATCACAGGTTGAGGATGGTTCAATAGTCAGCATTTATCTTCATGATGTGGACACGCGCCAGAGTGCCGGCATCAGCAGTGTGTGGATTACCGAGCAGTTTAAAAACGCTATGGCGGTAATTCCAAAACGAATTTTTAAAAAACAGGGTGGCGATAGTTACTTTCAAAGCGAGCATGTTCCGGTGGATGAGCTTTTTGTTCAGTATTGCACCAACGCTATAGCCGATGAAAAGGAAAGGGCTTTGCTTGTTGCATCGGGGAGACGATACTTCAAAAATTACTATGACAGGGTTGATGAAAAAAGGGAATAGCCTATGATTATCCAGTCGTTAACGCTTGTCAATTTTAGACAGTATCGTGATGAAACAATAGAATTTAAGGAAGGGCTAATTGGGATTATTGGCAAAAATGGCAGCGGGAAGAGCACGCTGTTTAACGCTCTTGTGTGTGCTCTCTATGGTGAGCTACCCTCAATGAAGGAGCATATACGAAGCAGTTTTGTACAGCCCAATGAAACGGTGAGCGTTACGGTATGCTGTGAGATTGAAAATAGCGACTACAAAATTATCCGTGAGTTCAAAGGGAAAAATTTAACCCCATATGCGGCATTGTATAAAAATGGCAACGAGATAGCCGTTGGAGCAACCGATGTTACCCGCACCATTGAAAGAATTATAGGCATGCCAAAAGAAGCCTTTACCCGCTCGGTGTTTGCTGCTCAGGGTGAACTCAGAGAAATATCAGAATCCAGAGGCGGGCAGCGCCGGGAGCTTATCCGCAAGATGATGGGATTTCAGATGCTGGATGATATATTGCAAACTATTCGTGACGATAAAAACAAAATGAAGAATGTCATCGATGGACAGCAGGCAATGCTGTTGCTTGATAGCGAACGAGATGAAAAAAAAGCTGCGCTGAAGAGTTTATATGATGAGCTGTCGAACATAAAAAAAGAATACGATGATGTAACACGTACACACGACAACATGCTACAACAGTTTAGCAATGTACAAAAAGAGTTTGAAAAGCAGCAAAAAATTTTTAAAGAATATACGGTGCTACAGCAACAGTTGACGCAGGAAAAAACCAGATTGGAAAATTGTATAAAAAACATCAGCGAAACAGAAGAGGCGCTGAAACAGTTGTACAAAGCCAGCGATGAGTTCCATGCATTGCATGAGCAGGAGGTAAAGTTTAATACCGTTCGGAAGCAAAAAGATGAGCTTGACACCGTGCGGGTTCGTGATGCTCAGAAAAAGCAACTGCATCAGCAGTTTGCGTTGATTGAAAAACAGATACACGAAAAAAGTGAACTGTTGCAGGCTGAAAGCAATGAAGTGCTGGAATATGAAACCATACTACAACAGTTAAACAATGCGCTAAAGGATAAATCAAAAATTGCACAGGCACTACAGGCTTTCCATAACAAAAAAAATGATATTTCATCAACAATTGGCGGGATACAAAAAACTATTAAGGACAGACAAAAACATATTATTCAGATTGAAAAGCTGGGCAGGGAGGCTGAATGTCCTGTTTGTTTGCGTCCGTTGCATGACGCCTATGATGCAACCATACAGCGTTTAACAAACGAGATAGAGGAGTATGAACGACGGGAGATGGCTTCATTACAACATGCTTTGCAAACGGTTACCAGCAACATCGCTGAATCTGAAAAACAATTGAGCAAAACTGATGAATTGATTGGCACCTTGCAGCAGAAGAAAGCAAAGCTTGAGGAAAAACAAAACACTATAAAAAAAATAAAAAAAGAGATTGATGGACAGCAACAGTCACGGGAAGATATCAGGATGAAGCTGGATGATCTTTCTTCAGTTTCGTTTGATGAGGCAGTTTATAATGATATTGTGCAACAGTATCATAAACTGGAAGCAATGCATACACGATACCTTGCATTGCAGGAAAAGATAAATGGTATTCCAGAATCTGAACAAAAAAAAGCTGCCCTCA
>DAOLVF010000095.1:0-3816 GCA_035420565.1 Spirochaetota bacterium
AGCTTTATTTATGCTACTAAAGGATATATATTTGCCCGCATTATCCCTGAACGAAAAGTAACTGAAAAGGAAGTGGAAGTTGATGGTAAAAAAGAAAAGAGAAAATACATCTTTACGCATTTTCAGATTAAGGAAGGGCCTCAAGCCTATATAGAAAACATTATTATTAAGGGTAATATTAAAACCAAAGATAAGGTTATACGACGTGAGTTAATAGTGTATGAAGGTGAACTTTTTAATTCGTACAAGATGCAGTTATCCCGTGAACGTGTTTATAATTTAGGATTTTTCAAAGAGGTCAATTTTGATGTAAGGCCTGGTTCAAAAGAAGGATATATGAATCTTATCGTTGATGTAGTTGAGCAGCCTTCCGGGACCATTTCACTTGGTGGTGGTTATGGTTCTACAACAGGTTTTTCCATCTTTGCAGATATTGCTGAAAATAACTTGCTGGGTAATGGACAGCGTATATCCTTGCGTTTTGAGTATGGCCCTTTGCGTAACTCTATTACGTTAGGTTTTAATGAGCCATGGCTTTTTGATAAACCCATTGGATTCAATGTTTCAATTTTTTATATTTTATCAACTATCGAGCAGAGCTCAATTTTTACCAATTCAAATCAAACTGCAAAGCATCAAACGCAGCAGTATGGTTACTCACTGGGATTAAGCTATCGTTTCTGGTACTATTATGGGATTGGTTCAGTATGGCACCATGCCTTTAAAAAGGTTGTCAATGCTACGGGTAACAGTACCGATAGTGTATTTTTGGAACAGGCGCAGGGAATTCAGGAAAAACGAAAGCTGACACTCTATGCGTATCGTGACTCAAAAGATAATTATTTAAATCCTACAAAAGGATGGCGTGCAGAATTTTCAGCATCATTTACCGGCGGCTATCTGCTACGGGGCGATGACCACTGGGTGATGTACTCTCCCGATTTGTACTGGTACTTTTCGCCTTTCCATTTACCGTTCCTTAAAACACATCCCTGTGTTGTTGAATTGCGATTTAATGGAACTTTTATAACTCCGCCATGGTATAAAAATAAAATGTATGAGGTACAGGATCCTGATAAAAATCCATGGCTTGAATCAGAAGACAGGCTTTATATTGGTGGTCCTGAAACATTGCGAGGCTGGGAGGTGCTGGATCTTGATTTTCCTGATTCATGGCGGTATGGATTGTTTCACAGGATACTTTACGGAGCTGAATTTAGAGTTCCTATCCATCCCACATTTTTGTGGCTGGTATTTTTCTTTGATGCTGGTTCGGTATGGACAGACAGTTTCTGGGAAAAGAGCCTGGAGGAATCTACCAGGGAAATTATCAATGAAGACAAAGTAAATAAACTGGTGTATGACATACGGGATATTACTGATGTAGATGTCATGTCATATTTTAAATACTCATATGGATTTGGCTTTAAAATACAGTTGCCAATGATGCCGTTGCGATTCTGGTTTGGACGAAAACTTGCGTGGGTTGGGAAGGATGAAGGTTATTTTAAACCTTTAAGCGGCTTCCAATTTCAGTTTGGTATAGGAGATATGCGTTTTTGAGTATGCGGTTTAATTGGATTTATACACTATTAATTTTCATGGTATTGTTATTATGTTGTTCTTCATTAGAAAAAGAGCAGGATACAATTGCTATTCGCTATGTTCAGTTGTCTCTTCTGTACAACTATATGATACAGACCTCTCCGGATGCTTCTCAATTGCAGCAGCAATATAAGGAGATACAGTCAAAACTTGGTACAATAAATGAAGTGGTGGATGGTGATGAAAGGAAAAATTGTATAGAAAAATTAAATAGTATAAATAAGGAAATGGAAAAACAAAAGAAAATTTTCCTCACTGATATACAGCAGGCAGTAGCTACTGTTGCAAAGCGGAAAGGATATACCATTATATTAGGGGGAGGAGATACCGTTGTTTACGCTAAAGGTGGGTATGATATAACCAATGAGGTATTAAAAGAGCTTGTGGCAACACGACTGCAAAAATCACCGGTTACACGATAGAGGTAATTATGCCATTAATAAAGTTAGTTGTAGGTACTACAATGGTAGTGATGCTTGCGTGCAGCGGAGACGTGTATTATAAAAATTCAGGGCAGAAGCTTTTGAAAACGTATAAGGGCAACTATGCGATAGTTGTCAGTAAGAAAAATTTTGCTTTATTTGTAGTAAGCCGTGAAAAGATTATAAAAAAATATACCATAGCGTATGGGCTTAATCCTGATAAAAAGCCAAAGCTTTATGAAAATGATAATAGAACTCCTGAAGGTTTATACTATGTAACTGAGATTTTGAGTATGGATGCACCAAAACATTCCTCGTCGTATAAAAAATTACAGGGGATGAACAGGGTTTATTTTAAATCAAGCAAAGGACATTATAAGTTTGGGTATCCTGATGTTGATTTAGGTGATAATGCGTATGGCCCACGGTTTTATCGTCTTTCATATCCCAATGATAATGATATCAAACGATATGAACAGGCAAAGATACATGGTGCATTGCCGCTGTATAATGGCAAGATGCCTTCAATTGGGGGAGGAATAGCTATTCATGGCAATAATGATCCTGATTCAATAGGGCATTTAGCAACAAGTGGATGTATTCGGATGTTAAATGATGATGTCATAGAGCTTGAGCAGTTTATCCAGATTGGTACACCCGTTTATATAGTACCTGATTAATATTAATTTGGGTAAATTGTGTTGACATTTGGTGATAGTTCTTAAAAAGGATATACAGGTTAAATACTGATTTTTATTATGTATAGCAATCAAGCAATCAGTGGTTGTTTAACAGCGTATGTAAAATGTTTCAAACAATAAAACTGATTGACATTTGCTGTTTATACCATAATGGTTGCAATGTTTTATAGTAAAGATTAACAATGAGAGGTATAAAAGTGTTCCCATTTGAAGAGATAGCATATGCAAGCAATGGACAGCAATCATCAAGCCCATGGGTAAGTATCATTCCTTTAGTACTCATGATAGTGATATTTTATCTTCTTTTGATACGGCCGCAACAAAAGAAGGAAAAAGATCGTATGAAGATGATAAATCAGCTTAAAAAAGGTGATAAGGTTCTTACCTCAAGCGGTATGATTGGTGTTATTGTCAATATTAAACCTGAAGAAAATATTATAACCGTTAAAGTGGCTGAAGGGGTAAAGGTAGATTTTGTAAAAAGTGCCATACAACAAAAGCTTTCTTAAAGGATAGCATTAATATTATTTTTTAATATTATTTTGTCATCTTAATACATGGACAGTGGTTGCCGGCCAACCGTAGATGATGAAGATAATTGGCGACAGTCATACTGAATCATGATGCAGGATATAGTGTTATATATTCCGGGCCAGGCACGGGGTTGACGATATAGTGGTATATCATTTCTGAACGGAGTGAAGAATCCTGCTGTTGCAAAGAGAGGGAAACAATGCTCCCCTCGCCTTGTGAAGAAGAGTAGTTGGGGTAAGGTGCATAATCATTTTTTTAGGCGAGAAACGATTCCTGATATCCTTGCACATATGCTGTTGCTGAGTTGTATAGAAGTGATGGTCAATAGTTGAGTCTGATAATCGTATTTTTTGGAGAAGATATGAAAACATATACTAACAAACTACCATTAAAGTTGATGTGCGGTGTGTGTTTACTCTTTTCAACTCTTATGCTGTACGGACCGGCAATTGCTCAGGATCAGAATCCTCAAACTGTTAAGCAACCGGTAGCTGAAGACACTGTAGTGCAAAACAAAACCAATCAACAGGAACTATCGCCACAGCAAAATGTAG
>DAOLVF010000095.1:3916-8074 GCA_035420565.1 Spirochaetota bacterium
ACTGTAGTGCAAAACAAAACCAATCAACAGGAACTATCGCCACAGCAAAATGTAGTTGAAGATACAACAACAGCAGAACAAGCACCAGCACACGAAGTTGATACAACTGAAAAAAAAGTTGTTATAAAAGAGGAGCCAAAAAAAGAGGCTGCCAAACCCCAGACAAAAGCCAGAGAGGTGATTGACCAGAAAATACAGGGTAACGATACGGTAACCGTAGGTACCAATTCTTTATTGAGTATCACCGACGGAACATTTAGATATTCGCGTATTCCGGGCATTACTATAAAAGAAAATAATGAACCGATCCTAACCGTTGTAAAAGAGGAGGTGCCCGAAACAGTTGAAGAAAAGGGTATATTTGGATTAAGTAAAAAAGCATCTGACAGGATTGCTAAGATTATTCTTGTTGTTATTGTCATATTTGTATTTATTCTTTATCGTATGCGAACCAAAAATACACGCGGAAGTGTATTGCGCAGATTTCCGAAATAACATCACATTACATGAGGTATACATGTCACGGGGATTAATTTATAAGGGTATTTTCATAGTTTGTATAATATTATTTGCAATAATCCTTATTTTACCAACAGTTGGAAAAAACACACTACGGGTTGTTATGAGTACAACCGCAACACAGGAAGATATTCAGGCGGTTAAGTTACGCTTCCCTGAATCAAACTATACCATTACTGCCAGAGAAAATGAATTTTTCATTGAGGGATACAACCTCAACGTTGCAGTAATGAATGAGGTGAAGCAGTATCACGGTGTAGTTGATGCGCAATTGCTGCCTCACTGGGCTGAGAAAGCATTGCTTGCAAAGAAGATAAATTTAGGATTGGATCTGCAGGGCGGATCATATTTGGTATTACAGGCAAATTACCATAAAATAGAAGAGAAAACAGGAAAACCATTAACCAATACTGAAAAAAATGAGATAACTGAACAGGCGCTGGAGCTGCTTAGAAACCGTGTTGACAAATTTGGTGTGGCTGAGCCATCCATACGTCCCAAAGGGAATGATGCCATAGAAATACAGCTTCCGGGTGTGAAAGATCCTGAAGCGGTAAAAAAAGCTATTGGAACCACAGGGCAGGTTGAATACCGCCTGGTTGATGATGTCTACACACAGAAGGCTAACCAGTGGTTAAAACAATATTATGCCGGTAAGGCTTTACCGGAGGAGCAGCTTGAACTGAATAAATTGGCTGATACACTTTCGAATGCCATAGCCCTTCCTGACACTCTGGAGCTTATGTTTTATTATGAACGCCATCCCCAAACTGGCAAGCTCTTTGCGGCGTATCCTATGGTTCTGGAAAAAAAAGTTGCCCTGGCTGGCAGTGATATAAGCAAAGCGTGGGTGGCTACCGATGAGTATCAACAATTAGCAGTACATTTCAACACAACGCCGGAAGGTGCAGCAAAGTTTGCCGAGGTTACCAGCGAAAAGAATCAGGGGCGTAAGCTGGCGATAGTTATTGATGATAAGGTCCGCAGCGCGCCTTCTATACGTGTACAGATAAATACAGGACAGGCAATTATACAGGGTGACTTTACCCATGAAGAGGTAACTGCGCTTGCACGAATAATTAAAGAAGGCGCATTGCCGGTAGATTTGTCCATAGTAGAAGAGCGAACGGTTGGTCCTACGCTGGGACTTGATTCAATCCAGAGCGGTGTAAAGGCATTTGTTGTTGGTGTTACCGGCATTATGCTTTTTATGTTTGTGTATTATAAATTTTCAGGGCTCATAGCCGATTTTGGTTTGCTGCTCAATGGTATTTTCATGCTGGCGCTTTTGTCATGGCTTGGTTTTACATTAACACTGCCAGGTATTGCTGGTTTTATATTGACAATGGGTATGGCTGTTGATGCCAATGTTCTCATCTATGAGCGTATAAAAGAAGAACTGAGAGCCGGGAAAACACCAAGGATGGCGGTAACACAGGGCTTTTCACGAGCATTCTGGACTATTTTTGACTCTAATATTACCACACTGCTTTCAGCATTTGTACTTTCACAGTTTGGTACGGGCCCCATCAAGGGGTTTGCTGTTACGCTTTCTATAGGTATTATATGCTCAATGTTTGTAGCATTATATATTACCAGATTTATCTTTGAAATGATAACTTCACGCGGAACATTACAAAAACTAAGTATCTAAGGGGTGCTGACATTGGAAAAGATCATTCCATTTTTTAAGTATAGATTTGTTGCGTATTCACTTACAGTAGTGTTGATAATTATTTTTTCATTACAAACATATCGCAATGGTGGCTTTAACTGGGGTATTGATTTTGTAGGTGGTGCTAAAATTACGGTAAAATTTCAACAAGGTGTAGATACCGCGCAAATACGAAAGGTGCTAGCACACAATGCGATAAACGCTACCATACAGCAGGTGGGCAAAGATGAAGATAACGAATATATTATTGCAACAAAGCTAACAAGCAGAACCGAAAATGTGGAAGAGAGCACCAAAGCCTTACGCACGATACTACAGACCAATTTTAATAATGCTGAGGTGCTGAGCATTGAAACAGTGGGTCCCGCCATAGGTGATTTTTTAAAAAGGTCAGCAGGGAAGCTCATTGCTCTTTCAATTATTATTATGACCGTGTATTTAGCATTCAGGTTTGAGCTTAAATATTCCGTTGGTGCAATGGTGGCGCTGATTCATGATATTATCCTTACAGTTCTTTTTTGTGGCTTTGCAAATATCGAAATAAACATCCCTATCCTTGCAGCAATCCTTACTATTTATGGCTATTCGGTTAATGACACCATCATTATTTTTGACCGTGTTCGTGAAAATTTACAGATTACAACAAAGCAGGCTTTTATTGATGTTATTGATAAATCCATAACACAAACAATATCCAGAACATTGCTTACCCTGCTGACAACGCTTTTTGCAGTGTTTGCCTTATACATGATGGGTGGTGAAGGCTTAAATGAATTTGCAACGATATTGCTCTTTGGATTGTCTATTGGAACATTTTCATCATTATACATTGCATCACCATTTGTTATGTACTGGGAAAAACTAACATCAAAGCAATCGTAATTATGCCGCTATGGCATGCCTTTATCTTTTTTTGCAGTATACTGGTAGCTTCGTGTGCTATTTATGCACAGGTACCGGATGCTTATAGCTATAACAGTATAGCTGCCTTTGCTAACTGGCTTGTAGAGCAAAAGGAGTACTACCGAGCCTATCAGGAGTATACGCGTTTACATGCATATTATCCCGATAGGTATGCGTATGATAGCTTTGTTGTTGCTTCGTTGTACTGCCAGTATGAAGGAAAGCAGTATGCTGAAATACTATCCTCTGCAAACTTTACCACTACAGCACCTCCATGGATGTGGATCTATATCTTTGACAGCGCATTCAAATGCAATGATTCATCGGTTAACCATGGTATAGCAACTATCCCATCGTATGAATACAGTAGCGATATCAATGAAATAATTTTTAAAAGAAAGCTTGCCTATTGTTTGTATGCAGGGCATGATTATCAGGAACTATCGCCCACACAATCATTTGTTGACAGCTATGATGTAGAAAGCCTGTATGCCTATAGCCGTTTTAAACGCTCACAGCTAAAAAATCCCTATGCGGCAATTGCATGGGGCATGGTGCCGGGCGGCGGCTATGTGTATAGCGACAATACCGAGAATGGTATAGTTGCGGCGATAGTTATCGGTATATGCAGCGTTATTACCTATTTTGCTATTGACACCAACAATACTGGCATTGCTGTATTTACCGGTAGCATTGGCGTATTTTTTTATGGAGGGAGCATTGCAGGCGGGTATCTTGCAAGTATAAAGACAAATAAAGCGATCATGAGCGAATTGCAGGCATATTTAGAAGAAGGCTTGAAATTTCAAGACGACAGAGAGATGATGTTTGAACGGTATGGAAAACCAAAAACACAATGATTATATGGGAATGGCATTACGCCTTGCATTTGGCAGATTGGGAGCCACCTCGCCAAACCCTGCTGTTGGTGCGGTCATAGTAAAAAATGGTCAGGTAGTGTCGGCGGGTTATACCATGGGATATGGCTATGACCATGCAGAGGTTGTAGCTATAAAAAATGCTTCATGCAACCTGCAGGGAGCGGAGATGTATGTAACCCT
>DAOLVF010000096.1:0-8017 GCA_035420565.1 Spirochaetota bacterium
TCTCCTTTTTTAAATCATCAGCTTTTAATCCAGGTTTATACACTATATCAAAATCATGATAGCTCTGTAAAAGTTTCAATCCTTCAGGTGCTATTTCATCGGTTATCAGTATCTTCTTCCTCATAAACCCTCCCTGTACAGGTATCATTATAGTATATAATAGAGCAGAAGTAATGAAATGTCAATCACTACAGAGGGGTTTTTACTGCCTTTTTCTGCACCATACAGCAGTTCAGGCTTACCATTGATGAAATTTATTACAATAAGCCATATGTTGCTTTATTTAAGAATAAAATCACGAAAATAAATTTCCTTAATTTTACCTGTTAGTAACAACACATTGATATGAGCCTTTAATTCTTCTGACAGATTTACTCATTCTTCAATAGTATAAAGGTGGTCATATTCTTTATCAGCTATAATCAGCTTACATATTTTTTCAATCTTATGATTCTACAAATTTGCGGCGTATTTTGCAGGTGTTGTTCCAAAAAAACGTTTATACTCCCTATTAAATTGTAAAGGACTTTCGTAGCCTGCACGTAAAGCAGCAGCATACGCATTGAGACCTTCCTGAATCATCAGTTGACGGGCTTTATGGAGCCGTACGCTTTTAATATATTGTAGCGGTGATGCGTTGGTCACTGCTTTATAGCTGGTATGAAATGCTGATACACCCATACAAAAGATTATTGTATAATACTATTTGACAAAACTTCCATTATCACTATAAATGGTAGCATGCATTATCTATTGATAATACCAAAAATCAAAAACATCATATTTCTTGAACGTGAGGAATTTCCTGCTTCTTATAATGGGGAACTCAATTACCAGTGCAGTAAAGTAATATTTTTTGCATCGCTGGTATGTATTTTTGCATGGTTAAGCTATGTTGGTGTTGATAGCCAGATTTGCCCCGACCAACCGCTGATACCTCTCCTTCGTTACGGATTAACGGCGGTATCGCTTATCATATTTATTTTGCAGTTTTTTCATTTTTTTAAGCGGCATAGCATGGCTCTTTTAGCAATTCTTGGACTTTATCTTGAGGCTGCAACGGGAATCATCACCGGACTGGCAAAAGGCGACACTGTGTACATGGGAGGTTATTTCTTCGTGCTTATGATTCCGCTTGTTGCTCCAATGAATAAGTTCATACTGTGGAGTGAGATTCTCTTTTCCGTTGCGCTGTTTTTTGTTATAGGGCTTTCACTGGGGATGGAATTTGTAACTGTTCGCGACCAGTACACACTCAACGACATGATTGTTGTTGTTCTTTTCACACTCGGTTTCATTTATATTCTTGACAGGCTTCGATATGCAAGCTGGCAAAAATCTCAGCAGATTGAAGAGCAGCGTATGCGCATACAATTTGAAAAAGAACGCGCCGAAAGCATTGTGGCAGAAGCTAAAACAGTGGTAGAGCACGTCCGCAATGCTTCAATGATTATTAACAATTTTTCAGGCGATATTACTAACATAATAAACGAACATTCTACTATTTTTGCAAAAAGCCGCGATATCGGCACAAACATCATTCAATCATTTCAAGTGCTCAGGGAAGCAACATTTAAGGAAATCGAAAACAATCGCGAAATCAACGATCTCACCAGAGGACTTGGCATAGACCTGTCAAACGCCGCTGAAACCGGAAAGGAAGCAAGTACTGAAGCCAAAAAGATACAGGAACTCTCGGACGACTGTAACCGCAAACTTCAGGAAGCCCATAAAACAATTGAACGCCTCCGTGACGAATCTAAAATGATTGAGGAAATATCACAGACCATCAACGAAATAGCAGACCAGACAAACCTGCTTTCTCTCAATGCATCAATAGAGTCTGCACGTGCAGGAGAGCACGGACGAGGATTTGCCGTTGTTGCCGATGAAATCTCTAAACTGGCGGACAAAAGCCAATCGTCGGCTAAAGAAATTAGCGGCATAATAGGCCGGTCGGTGGAAAGAATTTTGAGTGCATCAGTGCAGATTGATGAGGCTTCCGGCGCTCTTACCGAAATAATAGGATTTCTTGAAACAAACAGGTCATTCTTCATCAAATTTCAACAACTGGTATCTTCGCAGGATAAAAACATACATACAGTAATTGATCATCTGGAAAATTCGCTGGAGTACACCGGATATATCTCAGAGCTTACAGAAAAAAATTCCAATGCAATTGCACAATCCCAGGAAGCGCTTGGCCAGATCCACCATTTTTACGATAGTCTTACTGAGATATCCCTGACCTTCAAGCACCTTTCTGGAGAGCTCACCGGTCATGTTGACAACTTGCAGAAAACATTAGGTGAATAAGTACTCTATAGATAATCAATCTCAAATTCATTGCATAAAATATGATAATCATTTTCATTAATAGCATTCGCCATTAAAAGACCTTCGAAAGCGATATTTTCAATTTTTGTTATTACAGAGACAATTAATAACATATGCTGATTTTTGTATATCCAACGCACCGATAAAGTAGAGATGTGCTTTTTTACCTCAGTCTGGCTTATAATAATTTTCTATAACTCATCAGCACCTCGTTAACAGACAAAATTACAGCAATTATGTGTAATATGAACTAATGTCGTCTCCACCACCACGCAATGAGCGAGCCCGAAATGTTGTGCCATATACTGAATAGTGCACCTGGCAGCGCACTGATTGCTTCAAAATGGATAACCGCGAGGGACACCGCAAGTCCGGAATTTTGCATACCCACCTCAATGGCAATGGTTCGCCTTATCTTTTCATCAAAGCCAAATAACCAGCTTGCCAGGTAACCCATAATCAGTCCCAGCACATTGTGCACCATAACAACGCCTATCACAAGCAACCCAACTGTTTTCAGGGCTAAAGCATTCGCGGCAGTAATACCCGCTACAATAGTAACTATCGCCACAACCGAAACAGAGGGGAGTATGGTTATGACAGTTTTTATTTTTTCTTTGAACACGGAGCGGATGGTGATTCCCAGAATAATTGGTATAATAATGACCTGCAGTATGGAAACCAGCATGGGTATAACCGGCACATGTATCCATGTACCCGCATACAGGTAGGTTAACAGCGGTGTAGCTAACGGTGAAACAAGTGTTGTTGTAATTGTCAGTGCAACCGAAAGTGCCACATCGCCTTTTGACAGGTAGGTGACAACATTGGATGCTGTGCCGCCGGGGCATGTGCCAACGAGTATAACCCCAATTGCAAGCATCGGAGGCAATTGAAATACCAGGCACAACAGGTATGCAACAAATGGCATGATAATAAACTGACCTATCACTCCCGCAATAAGTGCACCAGGAATTTTTGCTATGTGTATAAAATCAGTAAATTCAAGTGTCATGCCCATCCCAAACATGATAATACCTAAAAACAACGGTATATATGCCGCAAGCCCTTTGAATAGAGCAGGGAAATGATAGCCACATAGTGAAAAAACCACAATCCACACTAAAAAATATTTTTCAATGATATGCGTTAGGTTTGTCATATATGTGTTCCGGTTACTTATAAAAAAGGTATGGGGCGATAGTTACTGTTTAACAATTTATAGCATTTAATAATTGCAAAGGTGTAATGAACTGCGTAGTGGTTACACCAGCATGGAATGTACAGAGCAGGTAAAAAACTCGCTCTCCCCGGGAATTGAACCCGGACACACGGCTCCGGAGGCCGACGCTCTATCCGTTGAGCTAGGAGAGCTGTATACCAAACCGTTTCTATTTAGTAAAAGACACGGTTACCTGTCAAGATAATTTATAATACCATGCAATGCTGAGGCAATAGCAACAGTAGTATTACCAACACAAACAAGAAATAATACAATGATTGGCATACTGTTTATAGATACAAATAATCATTGTGTTTTCAATAGTATACACTGTAGACATTTAAAATACGAGTAGCTCTTAAAAAAATATGGAGATAGTAAAATCTATGTTTTTTTATAAAACCAGCAAAAAATAATTATACAATAAAAGTACCTGATGACTATATAAACAAGAATATCGAAATACTATTATTTCTGATTGATTCTCCAGAAAATGGTATAGCAGTAAAATCAAATATTGCTTCAGGAATAGGAAAAAAAAGGGAGCTTTTAAGCTCAAAGGGTACCGATCCAGGCTTTAAAAAATAGAAAACGAAAAAAAGTAAAGATTGCTGATACTATCATAGCTGCAACAGCACAGATATATGACGTAACTCTCGTAACAAGGAATGGAGATAATTACAATGGATTAAAACTAAAAGATCCATTTTTCATGTACCATATCGATTCCATAACTTCAAAATATAAATATATAACTATACAAAATAAAAAATTTTTGCATTACAGGTTATATAAACACAATCTTTTGAATTTTTTAAAGGATTAATACAAAATTTTTTGTTTTTTTTGCCGATATAAGCTATTAATAGTGTTGACAAGTAAGCAGCAAAAATTTTTTTGGTGCTATACTTTCCTCCAATTTAATGATTGGCGAACCTCCAAATTCTCTTTAGAGGGGAACCCTCTTCCCCTCTACTTTTTTATAGTGTTATTATGTAAAGATCTGACATTATATCAGTAAAACCCCTGATACTCGTTACGGGTTATTCTATATTTTTTCCTATAGTACTTAACAATGGCAGGCTTTATCATAAGGTAGCTTGCGATAATTCGGTCGGGCCAACCATATTCCAAAAGTTTGATGATTGTTTTCCTCATGGTTCCCTCCTTGAATTTAAGCATACTATTCCGTTCTGGATATAATATAACCTTTTATAAAATTTGCAAGCTTTTTTTTATATTTGTCAAAATTTTTTGATCCTCATGTATATAGCAAAAATGTCATAAAATTATACTTGTCTTTATAGGTATAATTTTGTACTGTACCATATTAATAAAATAATAACATAATTGCATACAGCACAAAATCTTAAATAAGAAGTTCATATGGCACGAACAAATAAATTTAATGTTGAAGATAATATTGTAAATAGCATAATCGGTGAAGGCTCTGAATTTAAAGGTGAATTTAAAATCAATGGGTTGCTCCGTATTGATGGTAAATTTAAAGGAACTATCGCCACCGATGGGAAAGTACTTATAGGACAAACGGGAGAAGCTATCACAGATATCAAAGCTCGTGTTGTCGTTATTGGTGGAACTATAAAAGGCAATATCTTTGCCTCTGAGCGTGTTATTATGCTTTCTACCGGTGTAATACAGGGTAACGTTATTACTCCCAGTCTTATAATGGAAGATGGTGTTACCTTTGAAGGTAATTGTATCATTAATAAAGAGCAAAATATATGATCGAGATAGTACCGCCAAATCAAAAGAAAAACGAGCAAAAGCTTGTTAAACAAAAAAAAGGGAGTAAAACAGCGGGGGCATCATCTCCCTTCCGTACTACCTTTGAACAAACCATTGAGTTTTCTTTACCCGAAACTATAGAAGAACTTTTAAACAACCTGAAAGACCAGGAAAAAAATTTCCTATCCGATCCTTCAATGTATAATATGCAGCGATATAAAGCACTGATACAAAAGATAGTAAAAATACTGGTGAGCGAAGAATATACAGTTAATGTTTTACAGCGCAAGCGTCGAGACAGAGCAGATTTTATTGTTATCCAGAAAATTGAGAACAAGCTTGAAGCAATAACAAATGCATATATAAAAAATGAGGCATTTAATTTTTTAAAAACCTTTGATGAAATCAGAGGGCTTATCCTGGATCTTAAACATTGATTACCATGCAACCTTTATCAGGCAACCATAAGCAACAAACTATTATTTATCACTGTTTACACAATGCTTTGCTTCCCCATTCCCTGCTTTTTACCGGGCTTGAAGGTATTGGCAAAAAATTGTTTGCTCTGACACTTGCCAAAATGATGTTTTGCAAAAACAATGCGTGTAATACATGCCCCTCATGTCTTCAGATTGAACATGGAATACACCCTGACGTTATTGTAGTTGAACCCAATGATAAAGGCACCATACCGATTGGTAATAATGATGAACATGAAGGTTCTATACGCTGGCTTATTGCACGCATTTCGCTTGCGCCGGTTAATGGCAATAGAGTTGTTATCATTAATGATGCTCATACCATGAATGTGCAGGCGCAGAATGCCCTTCTTAAAACCATTGAAGAACCACCTCGCAATAACTTTATCATTTTAATAAGCTCTGAGCGCAATCAGCTATTGCCAACCATACACTCCCGGATTACTGAATATGTCTTTAACCCTCTTTCGCAAGAAGAGCTTACAGCCATTCTAGTACACAATGGCGTGCCTCATGAAAAACACAACGCCATCCTTCCCGTTGCAAGCGGTTCAGCATCCTATGCTCTGACACTTTCTGACGACACACTATATGCTATGATAGTAGACGCCTATCGTGCCATTGTAAGCTTTGTTGTACACCCTGATGTTTTTTTCCATGATCTTTTGCCACTGCTACAGGCCATAGGTCCTTATAAAACAATTGATCTTTTAATTAACATCTTCAGACTTCATTGCAGCAATAGTTTCCCTTCCCTTCCCTGGCTCGATAGTTACCTTAAAGAGGAAACCGCTGTGGAAATTATTAAAATATTACTTGAACTGAGAAGGGGTCTTTCACACAATATTAATATTAGAATGGCATTGAAAGGCATGCTATACTCTTTATGTTTTTCATACTATAATAAACGAGATACATTATGGATATAACAGGTGTAAAACTTCGCTGCAGTCAGCAGATATATCATGTATATACCAACAATCTATTTGCCAGGCGCAACTCACTCTGTGTTGTAGAAACTGAGCATGGCATAGATATTGGCAGGGTTTTTAAAAAGATTTTATGCCAGCCTGATGAATCATTAAAGGTTACCGGCAAACTTTTGCGGCTTGCCACCGCTGAGGATTTAGCAACGCTGCCGCAGATAGAAGCGCTTGAAGACAGAGCCTTCCAGATATGCAAAGAAAAGATTAAAGAAAAAAAATTAGAGATGAAGCTTATCATGGTTAAAAGCCTTTTTGATAAAACAAAGATCATATTTTATTTTGTTGCTGACGGGCGCATTGATTTCAGAGAGCTGGTTCGCGATCTGGCGGCAGTATTTAAAACCCGCATTGAGATGCGTCAGATTGGTGTTCGTGATGAGGCACGCATGTGTGGAGGTTATGGAACATGCGGCAGGCAGCTTTGCTGTGTTAATCTTAAAGAAGAATTTGAACCGGTATCTATCAAGATGGCAAAAGATCAAAATATGAATCTGCACTCATTAAAAATTTCAGGAATGTGTGGGAGATTACTGTGCTGTTTGGGGTATGAGTTCCATATTTACCGTGAAATCAATGAATCACTGCCTGGTCCTGGCACTCAATTTGTTATTGAAAACATTCAGTTTACCGTTGATGCAATTGATAGCTTAAAGGAATCACTAATATTAAAACACGATCTGCATACAGTGGCAGTTCATCGTGATGATATTATTAACAATAATGGTACATTTATATTGAGCAGTAATGCAATTGAAAAAATAAAGCACTCGCTTGAAGTTGTTATTGAAGATAATTAATGCATTGTGAGGTTTTTTACATGGAAAAACGCTTTTATGTTACCACACCTATATATTATGTAAACGCCGAACCGCATATCGGGCATGCTTACACCACTATTGTAGCTGATTTTTTAAAACGTTTCTACACAATGCTTGGTTATGAAACCTTTTTCCTTACCGGAACGGATGAACACGGTGATAAAATTGTTAAGGCTGCACTGCACAACAATACCCGGCCTCAGGAATATACTGATAAAATAAGCGCAATATTTAAAGAGCAGTGGAAATCCATGGGGATTGAGTTTAACGATTTTATCCGCACTACTGAAGAGCGCCATAAAAAAGTAGTACAGT
Organism: Spirochaetota bacterium; assembly: GCA_035420565.1. GTDB lineage: Bacteria > Spirochaetota > UBA4802 > UBA4802 > UB4802 > UBA4802. The sequence goes on from DAOLVF010000096.1 coordinate 7,907, forward strand.
ATGTTTTACAAAAGGTGTATGATAATGGTGATATCTATTTTGGAAGCTATGGAGGATATTACTGCTTTGGCTGCGAACGCTACTTTACCGAAAAAGAGATGGTTGATGGAA
>DAOLVF010000097.1:0-7992 GCA_035420565.1 Spirochaetota bacterium
TCCATTAAAATTAATAGTCTTTTTTTTTAATTGCCTACTTTTTTTGAGTAGTTACCTGAAGTGAGCTTTGAGAAGATACTTCTCCTTTACTTAATTTTACCAGTGATAGCATTTGTTCAATATCATTCTTATATGTTGCAGATACTTTTTTACTCTGCAATGACTCTTCTAAAAGAGCTATCGCCTCATTGTATTTTTTTGTTTGTGCATAGGCAAGGGGCAACCCGGGAAATTCAGCGCCGGCAGCCAATTTTTTTACCAACTCAAAAGAACTGACTGCATTTGACGGTTTATCATACAATAAATCAATGGTACCCTGAACCTTATATGGTTGATACATTTGTGGATTTAATTTCTTTGCAGTTGCAGCATACCTATAAATCCTGTCAGACTCAAAGTGCCAGCCTGTTGCCGCCTGCATTGCTGTATACGTCTGCACATCTTTGCCAAATGCCGCAGTGATATCATTGTATACATACAGCTCTTTCTGTATTTCTTTTAATTTTGCATTGTACCATTCAAGCGTTGCTTTATCGCTGGCAAGCGACGATGGCTCAATGACAGCCTTGCCTTTCTTTTTATCATCTATCAGTTTTGCATATCGTTTTTTAATTATGCTACCATCATCCTTAATGGTTTTAATCAAAGGCATTAATGATTGCAATCCAACAGTATGTATGGCCAATCGTGTTACCTTTTGTTCGGCCTGCTCAATTGAGTGAAACATCTTATATGCAAGCAGAGCATCATATTCCTTAACCGCATCACCATACATTCTGTTCCATATATACGTATCAACAAGCCCTTTGCGTAAATTGACATCATCAGGATTTTTTACCAGTGCCTCTTTATAACTATCTATTAATGCCCGACGCTCTTTTGCAAGCTCATCTTTAACATCTAATGATATACCCGATAGTTCCGGATATAAATCTACAACCTGTTTTGCATCATTAATTATTCTTGCTGCTTTTGCACTTTCACCTAAATCAAGATATATCTTAGCCAATTTTTTATATGCTGATATCTGCTTTTCATTTATATCGATTATGCGGTAATATTGTCGTATGGCATCATACGCCCTTCCTGCCCAGTAATAATTATCACCTAAAACCTCAAGCACTTCAATATTACTGGGGGCAATAGTTTCAGCCTTTTCAAATGTGGCGATAGCTCTGTTCATTTCACCTTTCCACGAATATTGTGTACCCAGTGAAATATACGCATCCACATTTTCCGGATCTATGGCAATAATTTCCTGATAATACTTTATTGCTTCATCATAGCGATTGTTCCAGCCTGCAAGTACTGAAAGAAGCTTTCGTGCAGTGATATTTTTTTCATCAATAGCAATGATATTTTTATATTCACTGATGGCTGCATCTAATTGATCTGACCATGAATAAAATGCAGCAAGCTCTAGCCGCATATCAAGATCACGTGGATTTTTTTCCAAATATTTTTTTAGTAAAAATATTGCTTTGTTATAATCATATAGCCAACCATAAATTTGCACAAGGGAAAATAGTGCTTCTCTATCACTAATATTTGCACGTAATTTTTTTTCATAAAATTCAGGAGCATTAAACAGTATGCCATCACCCGGAGTGGCAAAATCTTTTGGTGCAACCTCAGGAAAATCCATAAGCTGTGCTATACCTGTACTATATTGAGGCAATAATAAAATGGCATCAACATAAAAGTAGTAATCCCAGCCGCTGCTTCTTTTTTGTTTTACTCTAATTGTCAGGGTGTGTTTCCCAGCATTGAGTGTACCACTGGCAATTTTTACCCAGTAGAACCCACCAATACCATAAAAACTTTTCACATACACATTCTCAGCTGATGCTGTCTGAAACGGGCCGTTGTCAATTTGCCATTCAATGGGGGATGCATAGCCAGGCCTATCCTTATATGCTGATCCGGGAGGGGTGCATCCCATCCAGAAATCATATTCCTTGGTATGGGTAACATAAAAAACATAGGTAGCAAAATAACCGTCCTGTGGGGGATCAACATCTTTTGAAAGTTGTAACGCAAACTTATTACTGCAAAAGAAGTTATATATGGGTTCACGGGCAAAATTCGTTGATACCGCGTTTTCACCTTCTATCCATATATAATTTTTATATGTTATCTTAGAAGTGCGGTTTTTTTCATCGCTTTGAGCATTATCGGTAAATTGCGCATAGGTTATTGCTGCTATAACCAGAGCACTTATTATTGTAAAAAATATCTTTAATCTTCTTTTTATAATCATATATACCCCTCATCCCCAAATGGTGTCTTACTTTACTAATTTTTGAAGTATCATTATTGCCTGCAATCCTGTTACTGATTCATCAGGATATGCATCCTGGCTCAAGGAAGCAGTCATAATACCCATATCAACAGCCAAACGCATAGCATTATAATATTCATTATCATTTTTTATATCATTGAAAAAAGGAGGTGATTCATTTTTAAATTTTGACCGTAATCCTTCATTATTACGTGATAGTACTAAAAAATCCTCAACTAGCTTTGCCATCTCACCACGAGATACTACCATAAATGGTTCAAATGCGCTCCCCTGAATATACGAAAAGAATCCCTTCTGTCGTAAAGAGACAATTGCACTTTTATACTGAGACTTTTCCAGATCAATAAAATTGGCATCAAGTGGCTTTGCAGTGGCAATATACTTTTGCAATTCAAATATTTCATATAATATATATGCAAGCTTATCTCTTGTCATTGTGGGCTCAAGAATAAAGTCAGAAACTTTTGCTACATTGATGGACAGTGTCTTTATACGGGATATAACTTCAAGTCGGTTGGCAGCAACAACCTGCAATTCCCTGTTAAGCAATAAGGCTTTTGTGTAATTATCACGTGCCTTATCATAATCTGCTTTTAAAAAATACGCATCACCCATTGCTATAAATGCCATTGGATTATCCAAGCCTTCCACTGCACGTAAGATATCAAGTGCACCCTGAGCACCCGCTTTCCCTTTTGTAGAAAGCAGTACACGTGCCTGTATAATTGCCCCCAATTGATTATTCCCGGATGGAGAAGAGGCAAGTTCAACCTGTGATGATGCATCCTGATAGTTCCCTTTTAAATAATAATAGTAGGCCAGTAAAGCAGCTACCGTTGTATCAGATTTTTTTTCTTTTATCAGTTCTGCCTGCCGTTGCATCAAAAGAGTATACGCTTTGTTAATAAGCTTATCTTTTTGCACAGGATTTTCCAGTGATTCTGCATTGGTTAAATTTTTATATATACGTTCATAATCCTTTTGTGGGCTCTGCTTTATTAATTGCCCGCAAGAAATAAAAATTAGTAGAATAAAAATAAATATCTTTTTCATATCACACCACCATCATATTATTTACACTATGCTCAAAGTATTATCATTAAATTATACTAAAAATAACTCATTATTTACAAGAAAAATAATGATAATTTTTCACTAATTATTCCTAAAATGTGGAAATTTGAATAAAATATAAAATAGTGTACATTCCCGTCGCCTTCGGCGGCGGGGGTGTACACTATTTTCATTATGAAATTTTTTAAGAAATTATTGCTGATAATTTTTTAAATATAAACACAATACAACATCACACCACCAAGATAGTGCACTGAGTTAATAATCTTTTTTTCATCAATAATAGCAGGAGACTGCAAACAGAAGCTGTGCAGGTGCATACAATGACCATGTAACAACAGTGCTATGAGGTACTTTGTGTACAAACTGGTTAAATGCAAGAACACCGTCAGATATGGCAAAAAGGATTGCTGCCATGGTTACAATGGCACCCCGGGGGTATACATTTTTCAGAAACGTACCAATAGCCAGGAGCAATACCAAGGATAAAACAAGCATATACAGTATAACCGGAATATATACTTTACCTTTTGCTTTGTGAATTACTAAATAATACAAAAAGAAAATTGATAGAATAATCATAATAATAATTATATCAATGGTTCCAAAATGATAATTAATACTCAGCGCATACACATAGCACAGATGGGTTAATAAAAAGAAAAAAAGTCCATGGATAAAAAAGCTTATCTCTTCAATCATAAGAAAAGTATCTGCAATCAATGCAAAGACAAGTCCGGCAATAATAAAGATATTATACACGGTAAAACCACGGACATATGACAGATACAATGCAATAATAATGACAATATAGGTGATAAGGGGGGTGAAAATATATTTAAGCTTCAAAATCTTTTTAAAGGCCACTATCTCACGGAGAATAAAAATAATAAAAAATATACCTACAAGATATGCAACATTTGTCTGCACAATAATATCGGGCATTTTCCCTTCCCCAAAAAATAGGATTTCACCACCATCATTCCCAACATGATATGGATTCAATCACGTGATTGTAAGTCCTGAATCATGTTTGAATATGACAGGATAGTGTTATCATTTACAGCAGGTACTTATGAACTGTGTTACTATTATTTTTTTTGGTTGTCAATGTTTTTTTCTTTATGAGTCTGCAATATATCAGTAATATCTTTGAGTGTTTCGGGTTTAAGCTGAGATTTCATTGCGGCAATATTTTCCTTCTGTATTTCTTCATATATCTCTTTACGGTGCACTGCCACCGATTTTGGTGCTTTGATTCCTAATTTAACCTGATCACCTTTGATATCAATAATAACTATCTCAATGTCATCGCCAATCATGATGCTTTCGTTTACTTTACGCGCCAGTACCAGCATGCAATCACCTCTTCACCTGTGCTTTTTTTATCTCTTCCAGGATGTAATGGCGCACCGTGTATTTATCGCTTAATGATATGGCCTGTTTGCCACGTCGTGTTTTAGGATTAATAAGGACAGGCCCCTGTAGATTGGCGGTCATTTTTGAAGGATCTTCTGGTATGGTAACTATCGCAAACACTATGACTTCATCAGGGCTTTTTGCACCTATATCCTCTAAATCTTCTGGCATAACGTTCAGTTCATACTGCATCATAAAATCTATGGGGCGTATAATCACAAATGCTAAATCAGGTTCATCATACGCCTGCAGCCATTTAAATGGTGATTTTTCATTGGCATCCAGAATGATAAATTTTTTAATGTCCTCAAAACCATAAATGCCTTCAGGGAAATCAATAATCTGCCGTTCATCAACTTCAATTTGCCCAAATGGTTTTGTTGCTATTGTTACCAACGGTAGCACCTCTTCATAGCGTTATTATCGCAGGAAATCCATAAGTGTGGGCTTGATTGACCGCGCACCAACTGCCAGTGCATAGTTGTGTACTGATTCAAGCCATCTAAAGTTCATTATGGTTTCAGGAAAATCAATCCCTTCAGATTTTGCCAGTATGTCAAGTATATTACTCTTTGCATATTCCGAACGTTTTGCAAGTTCCTCAATCCTGTTTTCTTTTGCACCAACTGCAGCAATGTGGCGCAACACATTATCAAGCGCCATATCAATAAGTCCCAGGTCACGCCCACCAACAAGCTCCTGATCACCCCGCACCAGGTCATCACGCAACTGTATAACCATATCAAAAATTGACATACCACTTACTGACACCGTGGGATCAACATTGTTTGGCGGATTGGGAAAATCAGGATTTACCATGCCAGCATCGCGCAAAAATGTCCCGCTGCCTTCATCTTCAAGCCATATAGCATGCGGTACCGTTGTTTCAAGCACTAAATTGTTTCGCGCACCTAGTGATGCTTTTACGCTCAGGCCAGCATTATTAATCTTGTCTATAACCATATCAATGGTATCACCGGCGGCAATCTGAATTGAAACGCCATCAATCTTAAATGATTGTGTGGCAAGGGCTCTGTATTGCGACACATCTTTGTTGGCCGATAGCACCTGATTGGTTGCCCAGAATGCCCAGTTTCCCGGAACATTAACATCCAGATACTCGCTGTTTGCAACTTCGCGCAGTATTTTGCCTATATTTCCACGGTACTGCACACCAATCATAGCATTCCCCTGATTGCCTGCAGTGAGTGTTTGATAGATGGGGACAAATGGGTCAGGTATATTTTCAGTGCCTGTTTGATAGCCACCAAAGATGGGCTTACCTGTCGCCCCCCTGATATTTGCAATGTTAACAAGTTCTTCTAACATCTGATTGATTTCGGTTGCTGCAGCCTCTTTTCGTTCAAATGAAGTATAGATGCCATGTGCACCCTGAACTGCCAGAACACGCAGGCGCTGAAAAATGCGAATAACCGATTGCAGTGCTGAATCCACCTCGCTTAATTTTGATTTTGATTCATCAATGTTTTTAATATACTGCTCTATCTCAACCAGTGCAGTCTTGTATAGCATCTGATTGGTGGCAGCTACAGGATTATCACGCGGGAACTGCACATTTTTCCCGGTTGCAAGCATATTTTGCATGGCATCCATATCCTGCCCATGTTTGTGCAGGTTATACACAAGATTGTTGTTGATCATCTGATTGGTTACGCGTTGCATGGTTTATACCCCCTGGCCTAATTTAATGATAGTTTCAAGCATACGGTCAATCATGGCAATTACTCGCGCTGAAGCATTGTATCCATGCTGGAACTGTACCATATTAGCCATCTCTTCATCTAAGTTAATCCCTGATACTGACTCACGGAGATTGGCCAAATTTTTAAGCAATGTTTCCTGGCTTGCAATTCTGTCTTTTGCTTCTTCGCCCTGCGAACCAATGCGCGAAATAAGCGAAGTATAAAAATCATTGAACGTTGCATTTGAGTCTATCATTGCATGCTTGTGCTTGAGAGCTGCCAGTGCCAGTGCGTTAGATCCATCACCAACACCATTTGATGTATTGTAGTCACCGGTACCGCCTAAATCCTTCCCTTTAGCAGCAGCTATCGAATCAATATCGTATTTGATTGCATCATCAATATCCATGTACGATGCAGGATTAAACATTGGCGTAATGGTGATATGTTCTCGCGATGCAATTATCTTGCGTATATCATCCACCCTGCGATAATCAAATGCACCCTGTGGACCTGACTCTTTCAAAATGCCTGCATACCCCACTAATAGTTGCCCTGAATCTTCTAAGTGCCGTATAATAAAATTTTTCTTATCAGTATCTTCGGCGATAGTAGCTTTGAAAGCTAACTGGCTGTTGTGATTAATGTAACCCACAACGCCAATCTTTGCATCATTCACACGCTTGATGACATCAAGCAGCGTGTCAGTTGCATAATAATTTATCTTGATTTCCTGATCCATTGCGTTGTTTTTCACAAAGGTAAGTGTACCGGTAATTCCAATGGCAGCGGAAGCATCAACCTTATTGTTACCTGAGATTTTAAAAAGTGCTGTTACATCATTGATGCCATCATTGTTCAGGTCAAAGTTTCCTTCCACATTGTCGCTTACCGCGATGTGTTTAAAGAAATTATTATTTGTTTGATTGTTTTTCCCAAAGCCATCTCGGTGCACTTCATTTATTAAATCAGCCAAATTTATTGCAAAAGCATTCACATCATTAATATTCTGGCGCAAAACTCCATCACGTATAGAAATAAGACCTGCTAACTCACCGCTCTGAATAGTAACATCGGTGAGTGTCTGTTTCCACAGTACCTTATACATGCCATTATTGTCGGGATCCTCCATGGCAACAAGTGGCCTGAATACCTCACCCTGCACCAGGTTTTCCCCACCAATATACACTATAAGCTCATCCTTGTCCGTGCGGCTGACACTAATATTTATAAGCTGGGACAGCTTTTCTATCAATGCATCACGCTTATCTTTAAGGTCATTGGGATTGTCGCCTAAGGCTTCAGCTTTCAATATTCGTTCATTCAAATCACGGATTGTCTGCGCGTATTCGTTTATCTGTTCCACGGTATGCCCAATCTGCCTGTTTGCCTGCTTCTGCAAATCGTATAGTTTACCATATACATATTTTACTTCATTTGCCAGTGCAATTGCTTTTTCCTTTACTACTTCCCGTGTTGAACGCTCTTCAGGAT
>DAOLVF010000098.1:0-1721 GCA_035420565.1 Spirochaetota bacterium
GTATTACTGGTATACACCTGGTTGCAGAACACACAGCGGTGCCTGCAACCAAGGTGAGGTATGAAGAATGGTATTGTTACATTTGTTTTTGGCATTCAACTCCTTACTGTTTAATCGCTCATTTTGGGAAATTCTTTTGAATATTGTGACGGTTCACCGGTATTGTTTTGTAATGACCGTTTGCCTGTGATAAAACCATACCACTTATACATTGAATCAAGGAGTATAAATAACGCTAACAGTATCATAAGTCCCAGCAACACAATGTTTATCATGTAGGTGTATGCATCCGGTTGTGTTGACAATGCAAGCGGTATGTACTCCATAATAAGAATTATCCCTGCAGTAAAGGTGGTAGTTAACATAAAAAGCATGGGGATGAGCGTAACCCAGATATATTTTATTTTGTTCATCCTGATGATGATGGTTGTTCCAATACACAATGCCAGCATTGCCAGCAATTGATTGGCTGTTCCAAACATGCGCCATATTGTTTGCACCGAACCGGTATAAATAAAATACCCCCACGCAAAAACAACAATAAGGCTTGCGATAATATTGCCGTATAATGATCTGAGGTCGCCAAAAGGTTTGTATATATAGCCACCTAATTCCTGTACTACATACCGTGCTACACGTGTACCAGCATCAATTGTTGTCAGTATGAACAGTGCCTCAAACATGATGGCAAATTGATACAGGTATGCCATGAGATGACTTAAGAAAGGAATGGACGAAAAGATATATGCCATCCCAACCGCAAGTGATACCGCACCACCAGGCCTGCCAGCTATGTTTATTCCAACCAGTTGTGATAGCTCATTAATTTTATCTACCGGAAAACCCATCTGTGCCAGGGTTTCAAAGGAAAGGTGAGTATTAATTGCAAGATAGTCACCGGGGATAAGTACAGCCGCAGCAATGAGTGCCATCATGGAAACAAATCCCTCAACAAGCATTGCACCATATCCTATTGGCAGTGCATACCGTTCTTTCTCGATCATCTTTGGTGTGGTGCCTGATGAGATGAGCGCATGAAATCCTGAAATAGCACCACAGGCAATGGTGATGAACACAAACGGGAAAAGCTTACCGGGTATAATTGGCCCATCGCCATGTATAAATTGTGTTAATGCCGGTAGATGTAAATCAGGGTGCACTACTAAAACGCCAATTGCTAAAAGCAGGATGACGCCAATTTTCATAAATGATGAGAGATAATCACGGGGGGCAAGCAACAGCCATACCGGTAAAACGCTTGCGATAAAACCATATATAGCAAGTGTAACAGCAAGGTTATGCTGATTTAATGTAAAAAGAGGTTCAGCACCTGTTCCTAAAATGTTCCTGCCATAGATAACAGTGATAAGTAGTAACGCAATTCCTATGATAGAAGTTTCCAATACTTTTTCGGGGCGAATTGACTTCATATAAATGCCCATCACAATTGCTATTGGTATGGTCATTGCAATGATAAAAGTTCCCCATGGATTATTGAATAATGAATTTACAACGACAAGCCCCAATCCGGCGATAGCCACTATTAAAATAAACAATACTGCAAAGAGCGCTGCCATTCCTGTTACAGGACCTATTTCTTCTTTGGCTATCTCGGCAAGTGACTTTCCATCTTTACGAATAGAAGCAACCAGTATAACCATATCATGAACACCGCCGGCAAAGACCGAACCTATTAAAATCCATAAAAAGCCTGGAAGATA
>DAOLVF010000098.1:1821-6373 GCA_035420565.1 Spirochaetota bacterium
GAACACCGCCGGCAAAGACCGAACCTATTAAAATCCATAAAAAGCCTGGAAGATACCCAAACTGAGCGGCTAACACAGGTCCAATTAAAGGACCTGCACCGGCAATGGCTGCAAAGTGATGCCCAAATAATACCCATTTATTGGTAGGATAGTAATTGGTGTTATCATTCAGCCGGTAAGCAGGTGTGACGCGGGAATCATCTAATGCAAGTACCTTCGCAGCTAAAAATGCACCATAGAATCTGTATGCAAGCATATAGAAGGTGGCGGCAGCAGTTACTATCCACAGTGCATTAATCTTTTCGGCCGGATTATATATGTGAGTAACTATCGCAAAGGATAACGCAAACAAAAGTGAAATTATTACCCAGAAAATTATTTTTACAATCTTTTTCATAGTAGTACTCCTCACTATAAAAACTAAAGTGCTATTGATAAATACCTGATTTTGGGATGTGTCAAGTGAATTTAGTAATTTTTTTGAGAAGATTTATTGAAAAAATAAATTTAAAATGACTATCTCAGAAACGCTATTGGTTCGCACCGGTGGCCCCCATGTTCCATAACCGCACGAAACATACACATGGGTGTTGTTTATACGATCATATCCCCAGCTTATCTGGTATAGTTTTGATGTTATGTAATTAAAAGGAAACAACTGTCCGTGATGTGAATGCCCCGAAAGCAAAAGATCAACAGGGTATGATGCTGTTTTTGCAATGGCAAATGGCTGATGATCAATAATAATCAGTGGATGGTTTGTGTTTACTTTTTTTATAAGATGCTCCAGAGGAGCACGGTGCTCTCCAGTAAATGCAAATTTGCTTCTGTCATCACGGCCAATAATCTGTATATCGTTTATTGTAAATAGTTCGTCCCTTAAGATTTTTATGTTATGGCTTTTAATGTAGTTCATGGCTTTATCTATCCCGCCTATATATTCATGGTTGCCGGGAACGGCTATGATACCATGGTTAGCCTTTAACTGTAGCAGCAATTCACCTAAATTATTTTCAATAACAGGTTTTATATCTTCATCAACAATGTCGCCGCCAAATATAATGATGTCGGGATTAGAATTGTTTATTAATGTTACTAAATTTTCTAAACGCGAGTTGGCAATAATGGATCCCAGGTGTATATCGCTTGCGTAGGCAATACGTAATTGTTTTAATGAAGAAGGCTTATGTATAGTTATGTTAATTTCTTTGACAACAGGTTTCAACTCATTAATATAACCGGCAACTGTTACAGCAAAACTTAAGATAATTATTACTGTATAAGCATACCGTTTAACATTCGATATATTGAAAAAAATCCCTGTTATGGCTGCTATGCTATCAGTTAGCAAAAAACCAAGTAACAGGTACAAAAATAAAGCTATCCACAATGCTCCAATCCAGACAAGGAAATCACTGGTAGCACATACGGTATATCGTTCTAAAATTCTTCCCATTATGAACGATAGTGCCAGTATGGCAATACCTGCAACGGTAAATAGTTTAAATTGCTGAGGGACTAATTTCTGAATGCGGGTAAGAATATAATAATTAGCAATAAGATAAAAAGCTATAATACTTGCAAAGATGATATAAAAGGTTGAACTTCGCATACTTATATTCCTTTTTCATTAGTATATCGTTATTAATGTTTTAAACCAAATAATTGTTACAAAAATATACAATGTATTCTTATGTTACAGGTGATCGTTGACTATAAAAAAAGTATGTCTACTTATAAACAATTTTTTATTAAATTAAAAAAGGTAATGGAATATGTATGGCAAACAATTTTATTTTTTAAAAATTTTAAACAATAAAAATTATGAAATTTAAAACATTATTTTGTATAGAAAAAATTTTTATTATTGACTTTATTTTTTATTTTATTTACAATAATATTAATGATATACCATATTCATAGTTAATCGGGGTTATTATAATGGAACATATAAAAAAAGTTCGCTGGTTATTAATTATAATGGTAATTATTGGTGCTATATACCTTACGTATGTATATCCAGATCAGGTTTTTAGAAGCAATGAGTTTATACAGAGCGATATATCTCCTGATAGATTACAGTTTATGCCTGTCACAGAAGATTTTAGGAATTATTTTGTTCTGCAGTGTATCAATAATACTACTTCAATTTTAATAGGAGATTTTACAGGCACTGAAAAGAATATTAGCCTGGCAAAAGATACTAATGGCGATGGAAAACTTGATGAAGTATTTGAATATTTTCCTGAAATAAAGAAATTAACGACCCCGCTTAAGCCCACAACTGCATTTTTTTCAGGTATTGAAACATTAAAAAAAGATATAATTCTGGGTGATATTTACGCAGTAAACTATGCCTATAAAATGAACTCGCTGCCACTTTTAAAAGCTAAATTGAAAAGCGGAAGGGATGTTTTCAAGTTTAAGCATGGATATTCGGTAAAAATTTATGATCCGGATGCTCCAACAACCATAATGGGCGAATATTTCTTTGGTAAAAAAGAAGGGAAATACGATCTTATCTTTAGTACGTATTACTATAAACTTTACCGGACTAAAATATCTCCACCACTCAGCTATTCAGTTTACTGTAAGGATACAACCGATAAATATATCGCTGAAATTGTAGAAGAACTTTTAAAAATAGTACAATAATAGTTTATGCTCCGCTATTTTTTGCCTTCTTGTCGCTTGTGCAGCACCTCAACCATTTTTACAAACAGAGCATAAAAGTCCTGTAACTCATCCTGCTTGCGCAGTGAACGTGGGTTAGGGATAATGCCGTTAATTATATCATTAAAATAATTTGACATAACATATAATGGCCCTGCTATCTTATGCGTTTTCCTGATTAATATAAAGTATAATAGCACCCCTTGAAGGATTACAAAACCTATAATAATAAGTAAAAGGATATTGTTCAGTGATATAATCTTTTTAATGGTATCAATATTTTTAACATGATCATTGGCAATATTTGATATAGCCAGCTTTTGTTCTGAATCATGGGGTGATTGTGAATAAGCAATTAAAGCTTCAACGATATTATCCTGAATTTGAATGATGTGGATTAATCGTTTATTATTATATGCTGCATTTACTCCTATTGCAGCAATTATGATAGCGACAATAACAAATATGATGCCTATGACAGAAAATGTAGTCTTGAGCTGAAATTTTTTGTTTATAATATATTGCTTTCTCTTTTTCATATGTATAACCTTTTATACAAGTAAATTTTAAACCGCTATAATAGCTGTGAATAAATAATAAACTAATTTTATTTTATGTCAATCTTAAAATTTGAAATAATATAAAAAGTTGTGTAATATATTCATGTCAATCAGCATCCTGAAAAAACAACGCAGTGGAAATCCTATTACATTTGTTAACGAACCGTCAATTTTCTGGATAATATCATCCCCATATTCCTGGGCTGCATAGCTTCCGGCCTTATCCAAAAAATTTATTTTTGATAGATAGTTTTTTATATCAGATGATGGAAGCAATTTGAAATTCACATTGGTAATTTCATAATCACTGTGTTTTTGGTTATGATGTCCATGTTTGTATGCCATGCTAATAGATGAAATAACCTGATGTGTTCTGCCTGATAATTTTAACAGCATGGAGTATGCATGTTCCTCATCATATGGTTTCCCTAAAATTTCATTGTCGATAGTTACGATAGTATCGCATGCAATAATTAATGCATGTTCGTATGTTACTTTATGATATATGTCCATTAATTTATGGAAAGCAATGCGTTTAACAAATTCTAACGGTGCTTCGCCATGGTGTGGTGTTTCCACTATGTCAGGATGGATAATAGTAAAATCCTGAAATAAATTATTTAGTAAAGATTTTCTTCTAGGGGATGATGAACCAAGTACAATGTTTATCACTGTTATTTCAATACTACTTTTTCATTAAGTTTATAGACGCGGGTCACATTTCTTATCTGTTTTAGCCTCTTGATAATATCATTCAGATGGTTAATGCCCTTAACTTCAAGTACAAATTTTAGCATTGCCTGATCTTTTGCCACCAATGAGGCTTCAGCTTTTATAATATTTGTTTTTGTCAGTGAAATTTCATCGGCAACATCTTTCAGAAGATTTGGTCTATCCATTGCTTCCACTGCCAGTTTTACGGGATAGGTACTTTCCGATTGTTCCCATTTTATATCAACAAAACGCTCACTTTCATTCTGCAATCGCAGCAGAGAAGGGCAGTTCCTTTTGTGAACGGTTATTCCTCTGCCCCGGGTAATAAATCCAATAACATCATCCCCCGGGATTGGCTGACAACATTGTGAAAGCTTAATCATCACATTGCTTGTACCCTCAATGGTGATGCCAACCTTTTTTTTGTTTGTATAGCTTTTAATTTTGACAAGCTCTTTTTCAGGGATGCTAACATTGGCAATTTTTCCTTTTTTATCTTTATCACTTTCTTGCTTATCTTCCTTTTCAAGGTGCTCATCTTCTATTTCAACATTTTTGCGCAGCCAATTTCTTATTTTATACCGTGCATTGGATGACTTAACAAA
>DAOLVF010000098.1:6473-7911 GCA_035420565.1 Spirochaetota bacterium
CATTTTTGCGCAGCCAATTTCTTATTTTATACCGTGCATTGGATGACTTAACAAATTTAAGCCATGAAGGTGATGGGTGCCCCTTTTTACTGGTTAATATTTCAATAATATCACCGCTTTTTAATTCAGTTTTTAAGGGAACTAATTGATTATTAACTTTTGCACCTGCACAATGATTCCCGATTTCTGTATGTATTAAATAGGCAAAATCTACCGGCGTTGAACCTTTTGCCAATTTAATAATTTTACCTTTTGGGGTAAATACAAAGATTTCATCTTCATAGAGGTCCATCTTTAATTCTTTAATAAATTCACGGGTATCCCGTACCTCATTTTCCCATTCGTGAAGGTTGTTAAGGATAGTTATACTTTTATATTTTGGTGTAAATGATTTAATCCCTTCTTTATACATCCAATGCGCTGCAATACCCATCTCAGCCGTGGCGTGCATATCCCATGTGCGTATCTGTATCTCCAGCGGGTGGCCATCAGGACCAATGACCGTGGTATGTAATGATTGGTACATATTGGATTTAGGGACAGCAATATAATCTTTAAATCGTGATGGGATAGGTGTCCATATAGTATGGACAATACCTAAAATTCCATAGCAATCTTTAACCTCGTTAGTAATTACTCTCACTGCTCTGAGGTCAAATATATCGTCAAATGTTCTCCCCTGCTGAAGTTTTTTGAAAATTGAGTAAAGGTGTTTTAT
Source organism: Spirochaetota bacterium (assembly GCA_035420565.1). GTDB lineage: Bacteria > Spirochaetota > UBA4802 > UBA4802 > UB4802 > UBA4802. The sequence goes on from DAOLVF010000098.1 coordinate 7,192, forward strand.
CCTTCCCTGGACCTGAGCTTCAATGTTAAGCTTTTTTAATCGATGTAGTAAGGTATTGCGTACAGTGTCAATATACGATTCCAGCTCAGTTCTGCGTGCTTTGATGTGTTCAAGTATGGCTTGATAGTCGTCAGGATATAATACTTTGAATGCTAAATCTTCCAATTCTGAACGTATTTGGGACATCCCCAATCGTCCGGCTAATGGAGCATAGATATCAAGTACTTCCTGAGCTATATATTTTTGCTTATTCTCGGGCTGAAACATTATTGTGCGCATATTATGCAGTTTATCAGCAAGTTTGATAATAATGACGCGGGGGTCCTGAATAGTAGCTAAAAGCATTTTCCGTAATGTTTCCGCTTGTTCTTTTTGCTTGGTGTGCTTTTTTAACGATGAAATTTTTGTTACACCGTCTACAAGCAGTGCAACCTCATCTCCAAATAGTTCTTTTACTTTATTTATATCTATAGGGGTATCTTCAACAGTGTCATGCAGCAAAGCAGCAATGATGGTTGTCTCATCCATTTTTAAATTAGCTAAAATAATTGATACTTCCATGGGATGAACAATGAAAGGCTCGCCTGAAAGACGTTGCTGATTTTTATGAGCCTCATTGGCTGTTTCGTAAGCTCTTTTTATAGTTTCAATATTTGCATTGATGCTATTTGACTGGATAGCACCTATTAATGTGTCAATATCGCGACTTTTTATTTTTAA
>DAOLVF010000099.1:0-7815 GCA_035420565.1 Spirochaetota bacterium
TCCATACCAGCAACAATAGTGCTGACCGTGCCAACCTTATTTGCAACTGTTGTCCGTGCTGCTGTACGGTTTTACGTGGGCGGACACAGCATAATCATCCCCATGCGTTTGAGCCAAGCCGATTTGAAGCGCATGTCAATGACGTCAATTGCACCGGCTGCGGTATATGTGTTGACGAGCGTTGCCCTATGAAAGCTATTACCATGCGTGATGGTATAGCCGTAGTTGATACTGCCAGGTGCATTGGATGCGGATTGTGTGTTACCGGATGTCCCGAAACAGCAATTGAACTTCGTGAACGTGCATCTATCCCTGAAATACCGGCTACCGTTGTTGATATGGCAATGAAGGTTGTTACGGAAAAAGGAAGAGCAGAAAAATTTATTGAAATTATGAAACGATAACAAGGAGGCGTTAATGACGCAAAAGATTACAGTTGAAAAGAGAGGATATATTTTACTGATTGGGCTCAACAGGCCAGAAAAACGCAACGCTTTTGATGTTGATATGTACTGGGATTTAGCAAAAGCGTATGGCATGTTAGATGCTGATGAAGACTTGCGCTGTGGAGTACTTTTTGCTCACGGTGATCATTTTACGGGCGGTCTTGATCTGGTACAGTGGGTTGAACCGTTCAGCAAAGGTGAATATCCAGCGCTGCCAGCCGGTAGCAAAGATCCCTTTGGTATAGATGAAGACAACAGGGTGTCAAAACCAATAGTGTCTGCCCTGCAGGGTATATGCTTTACGGTTGGCTGGGAGCTAATGCTTGCTACCGATGTGCGTGTTGCTGCCAGCAATGTACGATTGGCGCAGATTGAGGTGAAACGGGGCATTTATCCTGTTGGTGGTGCAACGGTGAGGCTTTTTGAAGAGATAGGCTGGGGCAATGCTATGCGGTATTTGCTAACTGGTGATGAGATGAATGCACAGGAAGCCTACCGTTTAGGATTGGTACAGGAAGTTGTTGAACCTGGCAAGCAGCTGGAGCGAGCTATTGAAATTGCTACTGTTATAGCAAAACAGGCTCCATTAGGGGTCAGAGCCATTTTAAAATCAGCTCGTTTAAGCAGAGTTGAAGGCGCAAAGGCGGCTTTAGAACGGTTACTGCCTGATTTGCTGCCTATCATGAAAAGCGAAGATGCGCAGGAAGGGGTCAGAGCCTTTATTGAAAGGCGTGAAGCTGCTTTTAAAGGCAAATAAACAGTAAATAGTTATATGATGGGGTAATCGGGTGCTGGAGGTTGCCCCATTAATGCTTTAATAATGTAATAGGCTATGGTAATGGTATACCCCAGCTTCAAGCCGGTACTTATTAAAAAGCCAATAAATGTAAGCAACGCTGCTTTTAATGCTGTCAGTGCATTATTGTTTGCAACCAGTTCGCCTATAAATGCACCAATAAATGGACCAATAATTATACCAATAATAGGTAGTATAATACTTCCAACTATTAACCCTATCATTGAACCAATAACACCCTGTTTGGAACCACCAAACTTATTGACAATCCATGAGGGGAGTACATAATCAAAGACCGTCAGGATAGCGGCGATAATTCCCGTAATAATAAAAAATGTAAAACTAAAAGAGGCAAAACCGCTCCAATGAAGAAGGATAACTGCAAAAAAACTTAAAGGAGGACCGGGCAGTATAGGAAGTACCGAACCCAGAATACCTCCTAATGCAAAAAGCAATGCTGTAATGAATAATATTATTTCCATAATAAGTAATATACCTTCATTGTTCTTTGATAAAATACAGAAGGGCACATGCCCCATGTGCCCTGAACTTACAGTGTATAATTTTTACCACTCGTCGCTTTGCTTATCAATATATTTTTCGCGGACAATTGCTGTAATATCATCTATGTAAAAGTAATTCCATGCGGGAAGCCGTTCCAATGTGCTGGGATTATACAGTATTTTAACAATCTCTATATTCCGCTTCTGGGCTAGATATTTATCTTCCTGAGCTATCTCGTCGGTAATTGGAACGGAAAGCTTTCGCCATCCTAAAAAGTTAAGCTTACCCATTACCAGCCGTTTAATATTCCCATTGGCATCTTTAACCATGATAGATAGTTCTCCTGAAAAATTTTTCCCATACACCCACATGTTTATATATTTGCAATGCTTATCGATGATAAGGGGTTTTGCCGGAATAATGGTCAATACCGAACCGCTTTTGGCAAAAACCTTAACACCCAGATACCGTTTTGAATTTTGTATCGGCGCAGGATAATCGGTACGCATTGAAACGCCTGCTTTTTCATCTTTTACAACCCTGAGGCTAATATTCTTATCTGTATATTCTACAGTTTCAAAATCCTCAAGTACTATTTCTTTATATATCTGGTCGCTGAGTTGCTTTTCCTGTTCTAAAACTTTCTGCGCTTCTTTTGCTTTTTCATCCTGTGCATAGAGCATCCCTATAGAACAACATACAATGAAAGCTATCAATCCATATGTAACTCGCTTCATATTAATAAAAACCTCCTTGAAAAATTTATAAATACCTGTCACCTTTGCCGGTTGTAACACATACAGTAGCTTCATTATAGACACTACTGTCATGGAATGTCAATAGAAAATATAATTATATCAACCTAAAAGTATAAATTTTATTGTATTAATATCTCTGCAAATACTCCAAAATGGTCGGATGGATGATATCCGTCATGGAGTGTAGTGCAGCATACTGTTGAACTATGGATCATGGTACGTGGGATTACATTATTAGTCAGAATATAGTCAATTGTTTTTGGCTGTAGATCATTGATTTTTGTGCAATGAGCATAGAGCGAATCAAACTTTGTCCTGGTGTCAGTTACATAATACTTTTTGATATTGGCATTCTCCATAGGATTCCATGTGTACGGGCTGGTATTGTTTGAAGGCAAAAATGTATCGTGATAGCCCTGTGAAAGAAAATAGCGCATTTCGGGTGAATCAATCGTAGTGTTAAAATCACCCATGACAATACAGGGCGCATCAGCGGGGACAACCTTTTTTAAAAATTCAGCCATAGCTATTGATTCATTGTTACGCCATTTATTGTCAGCTTCAAGCTGTTGAATAGCCTGTGTATATTCGTCATCCGAATAACCATATGTTTCTTTTAACTCTTTCAGCAGTATCCTGTTTTGCGGTGTGTCAGGTGGCGAGGCATGCCAGTGAGTAACAGCTACAAAAACAGGTTTTTCATTGATAATAACTCTGCCCTCCAGAACCTGTGTTGCATCCTGCGTATGGAATGAAAAGCAGTTTGTTATGATGCCACCACCCGAAAGCTTTTTATGACCAACCTGTTGCAACTGCAATTGTTTTCGTGCCAGCAATCCGTCGCCTTCTTTTAAATTGGTGGGAATACCCAATCTTCCGATCTTTAGTCCGGCAACACCAACATGGTAGATATAATCATAGTTAAGGTCACTGGCAAGCCGTTTCATATAATCGGGTAAAAAGTTAGCCTCGTTAATTGCAATGATATCTGGATTCAGATTGGCAATCTCTTTTAGTAAGGCTTGATAGCGTTTTTCACGAATTTGCGGTGTTTCGTATTCCCCCATTTTAAATGTTCCAATATAGTCCAATCCTGACCACACGTTGATGGTCATTACTTTTATTGCATTGGATTGAAATCCTTTTGGCCTATCCGATGCCTGTTTACACGATACATCAACAGTCATAATAACCCCCATAGCAAAAAAAAGTATGCATGTTTTTTTTAAAATCTTTATCATGGCCTCCTCCAATCAAATTATTTTTTTGTTTGTGCGAAAGTTACTGTACAATAAGTCAATATCTCTCCATTGACATGGCACTGGCATCATGGTTGCCTGGATGTTTTGTGAATATGATATACTTTTCAAAGCATATACAATTGCACATATGTATACGGTGTCAACCATTTTACGGTTGTATCAATCCATAGGAACTATCGCCCATGCTTTTGTAACAAAATAGTTGATTGTAATTTTAAAAGTGATAATTTAGTTACTATACTTTTTTTATTTTTCGTTGAATTAATCATTGCAACCAATTGATGCTTTATCCAGTATAACATTACATAGCAATGCAAAGGAATAGCGGGCGCGAAGAAAATTAAATGAAATGCAGACAACTAAACATAGCAACAATGCAATCCAGTAAATGTTTGAAAAGGTTTTTGCAAACATGTTGTATGATGATTGTAATGTTTATAGTAAAATCTTCGGTGTTAGCTAACGGATCATTTAACTGGTTCTGGTTTATCTATGAGCAGGGTACATACTACGATAGTACCTATACGGTATACCGACCTTTGTATGTGAAAAATGTGTACCGTGACTCCTCGTTTTCTGCCTCGCTTATGCCGTTGATATACTGGAACTATACAACGCCCAATCAGGATAAAACAAGAGGTTTTCTTGGATTTTATGTATCCATAGATTACCGGTCAGCAAATCATTATGAAAATGACACCGGTGTGTTCCCCTTTGTAATGTATGGCACTTCAAATGACAAAGAAGACCAGTATTTTCATCTATGGCCGTTTGGTGGGACGGTTAAAAGTAAACTGGGAGCTGATGCAATAACCACCTATGCTTTCCCGGGGTTTGTACTTTTTATACTGTATCCTACTACATCGTATTATGTACTTGCTGTTTATCTGGTGGCTTCAATGATTCCGATTTATGCTCATTACACCATCAGGGATTATGATGGACATGCTATCATCTGGCCATTGATACGGTGGGGTAAAAGTCCCCAACGTGATGATTTCCGTATCATGCCGTTTTATGCTCATAGCAAAAAAAAAGGATACTATTCAACTGCATCGTATGGAATGCTCTATAATGTTCGTGAAGAATATATTGGCGATGATACCATGCATACGGTGTTTCTGGTGCCGTTTTATGCACGGCGGTGGTTGGATTCCGGCAAAGCTGACAGCTCTACGCTGTTATGGCCATTTTTTTCATGGGGGTATAACGATAAGCATGGCAATGTTGAGATAAATTTTCCATGGCCGTTGGTGCAGATACGGGACTGTGATGACCCCTATATCTATAAAAGAATCTTTTTCCCATTTTATGGAAAATATATAGAAAAACGTAAAACTACCTTTTTTATATCCCCGTTTTATTTTGTGCTTGAAAAACAAAAGGATAGCTTCCATTCTCAATATTCGTTTTATGGGATATTGTTCTGGCATTTTCAGCGTGATTATAAGTATGGACATAAGCGGTATGGGAATCACTGGCGCTTTTATAAATTATGGCCATTGTTTCACTATGAGTACAATGATAAAGGCGACAGCTCGTTTGCAATCCTTTCAATATTCCCATTCAGGGATGAAGAGGGATATGAGCGATTGTATCAGCCTTTTTTTAGTTTGGTTGAGTATGCTACCCGTGATGATGGTAGCAAGCGCTTTGGATTATTACTGCGAACGTACTTCCAGAGCTGGGGCGATAGTTACTTCAAAATGAAGATTCCGTTCATCATTTCATATCACAGCAAAGATAAAACAGTACAGCATGTATCGCTGTTGCTATCGTTTTTAGAGTATACCAATGATGAATCTATCAATGAGTTGCGTATTGGATGGATACCTGTGTATAGAAATGTTAAGGATAAAAAACAGTATGATGATAAAAAGAAGGTGTCGCTACGGCTGCAGCAAATAGAGGGTGGCTATAATTCTATGGTTGCTTATGGAAGCACCACGAGCTATTATAATGATTCTACAGGTTGCATGGTAAGGTTTTAAATATATGGTGAATACATCTACTGTTTCGTGGTATAATGGTGTATTGCATAATCAGTTTAGTTTATTTTTAAGGTAAGCATATGGTCATGATAAAAAAATTAAGGGATGTTATAGTCAATGTTGTAGGTGGTGTTGGCAAAAACACCTTACATATTGTTTATATGATGGGGTATTCCACCATGTTATTCCTTGAGGTTGTCTATTATTCACGATCAGCCTTTGACAAACGTAAAGAGATTTTAAAACAGATGTATTATGCAGGGGTAAAAACATTCATTGTTGTTTCAATTGTAGCTCTTTTTACCGGTATGATCCTTGCACTGCAGATAGGGCTTGAGCTAAAACCCTATCAGCAACAGCCGCTTGTAGGGAATATCATCATCGCAACGCTTACCCGTGAAATGGCACCATTTGTAACTGCTATCATCCTGATTGCAGCGGTTGGCTCAACCATGGCGGCTGAGGTTGGGACTATGGCTGTTTCCGAAGAGATTGATGCACTGGAGATGATGTCAATAAGTCCTGTGCGGTTTCTGGTTATGCCACGGGTTATATCCCTGGCACTCATGCTTCCTATTGCAACGGTTTATACAAATTTGCTGGGATGTATAGGCGGGGGTATCATAGCACATTTTCAGTTAAATGTAAGCTTTGATGTGTATTATTCACATATTCTTGAATCATTGCATTTTAAGGCAACCTATGTAGGGCTTTTAAAAGCGTTTATATTTGGCATAATGGTTTCTACTATAAGCTGTGCTAATGGATTACGGGCTACCAATGGGGCATTGGGAGTGGGTAAAGCAACGCGAAACTCGGTTGTTTCGTCGTTTTTAATGGTGCTTATTGTTGGTTACTATATCACGGGAATTTTTTATGGGAAAGCAGGATAATCGATAGTTATTGTTGATAGTGTACTATGATTGAATTTAAACATGTAACAAAGATATTAAATGGCGTAAAGGTGCTTGATAACCTCAATATAACTATTGAGAAAGGTGAAACCTTTGTTATTATCGGCAGATCAGGAACAGGGAAAACGGTTACTCTGAAGCATATCGCTGGTTTACTTGAGCCTGAGAGCGGTGCGGTGCTTATTGATGGGAAGCAGATGAATGGCGCCAGTAGAAGACAGAAGGATAGCTTGCGTGAAAAAATAGGATTTGTTTTTCAGTCAGGTGCTTTAATCAACTGGATGACGGTTGAAGAAAATATTGCACTTCCATTGGTAGAGCATAAGGTATTATCGGCAGATGAGATTAAACAAATTGTTGAAGAAAAATTGGATTTATTGCAATTGACATCTGCGCGTGATAGAATGCCTGCTGAAATCAGCGGTGGCATGAAGAAGCGTGCAAGCCTGGCAAGGGTATTGGTGCGCAATCCTGAAATAATACTCTATGATGAACCAACTTCAGGTCTTGATCCTGTTATGTCCAGCTTGATCAATACAATAATAAACCAGATAAAAAAGGATCAGCATATTACTCAGGTAGTAGTAACGCATGACATGGAAAGTGCGTATGCAATTGGAGACAGGATTGCCATGCTGTATGATGGGTCAATTATTGAATGTGATGTTCCTGATGCAATTCGCACTACAACCAATCCCATTGTTCGCCAGTTTATTTCTGGTTCTCTGGAAGGTCCCATCGAGGTTTTGTAATGTATATTCTATGCGATGGGAAAGCTTCATTTAAAGTATCATGTTATTTAAAATGTTTTAACGATGTGCTATACTATTCAGGAGGTGTGCTATGAAACAGGAGATGGCAGTTGGTATTGTTGTCATTTTAGCTATGACAGTATTAGGATATTTTACCATCATTATGAGTGGTGAGATCATCGATACTCATACATATTATCCGGCATCGATTGTTTTTAAAGATATAGAAGGGCTGGCAAAGGATGATAAGGTACGTATCAATGGCGTATTATCAGGGTATGTTGCCGGTACTCAGTTGCTTGACAATAAGGTCATTGTAACATTAAAGCTGTTTAATCATTTTACCTTATATGAAAACTATGAAATTATGATTCGCAATGAAACAGCATTAG
>DAOLVF010000100.1:0-4173 GCA_035420565.1 Spirochaetota bacterium
TCAGCTTTACTGCGTTTTACATTAAATTGGATTTCATTATTCTTGTAATCCACAATAACGGTATCATCATCCATTATCTCGCCGCCTAAAATTTTTACGGAAAGTGGATTGAGCAGATATCTCTGTAAAGCCCTCTTCAACGGACGTGCACCAAACTGTGGATCAAACCCAACGTTAACAAGGTAATCTAACGCCTTTTGTGTAAGCTCAAGTTTTATGCCGCGTTCTTTTAAACGTTTGCCCACTTCATTGAGCTGTATCATGATAATTTTATTGATATGCTCTCGGGTCAACGGGTTAAAGACAATCACATCATCAATGCGGTTTAAAAACTCAGGCTTAAAATGCATCTTCAGCTCCTGCTGCACCCCTTTTACCCGTTCCTCATAGGGTATGGCAGGGTCAGAAATATATGCTGTCCCAATGTTGGATGTCATGATTATAAGGGTATTCTTAAAGTCTACTGTGCGCCCTTTTGCATCGGTAAGCCTGCCTTCATCCAGTATTTGTAAAAATACATTAAACACATCCGGATGTGCCTTTTCAATCTCATCAAACAGGACAACCGAATAGGGACGCCTGCGGATGGCTTCGGTAAGCTGTCCGCCCTCTTCGTACCCAACATAGCCAGGTGGTGCACCAATAAGGCGTGCTACCGAATGTTTTTCCATATACTCGGACATATCAATACGCACTATCGCCTTTTCATCATTGAACAAAAACTCTGCCACAGCTTTTGCCGTTTCGGTTTTTCCTACACCTGTTGGTCCTAAAAATATGAACGAACCAACGGGTCTGTTGGGATCCTGCAATCCAGAACGAGAGCGTCGCACTGCATCAGCAATGGTTTGTATTGCCTTCTCCTGGCCAACCACCCTCTTTTCAATAATCTCCTCCATTTTTAAAAGCTTTTCTTTTTCACCTTCAAGCATTTTACTTACGGGTATGCCGGTCCATCTGGAAACAACAGCAGCTATCTCCTGCTCGGTAACCTCTTCTTTTAAAAGCTTTCGATCTTTCTGAATATCATTCAACTTATCATTGAGCGCTTTTAACTTCTTTTCAAGCTCAATAATCTTTCCATATCGTATCTCAGCAACTAAATTCAGATTGCCTTCACGCTCGGCTTTTTGCTCCTGTATTCGTAAATTTTCAATCTCTTCTTTAATCTTCCGTATTTCTACTATGATCTTCTTTTCATTTTGCCACTGTACCGAAAGTTCCTTCTTCTTTTCATTTAAATTTGCTAAATCCTCTTCAATCTTCGCAAGACGCTCTAATGATGCTTTGTCCTTTTCCTTTTTTACTGCTTCACGCTCAATGGTAAGCTGGCGTATCTTACGTTCAATCTCATCAAGCTCTATTGGCATGGAATCAATCTCCATCTTTATGAGCGAAGCAGCTTCATCAATTAAATCAACTGCCTTATCAGGCAAAAATCTATCAGTGATATAACGGTTAGACAGCACCGCTGCAGCAACCACCGCTGAGTCCGAAATACGCACGCCATGATGTACCTCATAGCGTTCTTTTAAACCACGCAAAATGGCGATAGTATCCTCAACTGAGGGCTCACTGGTAAATACAGGCTGGAAGCGTCGTTCCAGCGCTTTGTCTTTTTCAATATACTTTTGATATTCATTCAGGGTTGTTGCACCAATGCAGCGCAGCTCTCCCCGTGCCAATGCAGGTTTAAGCATATTCGATGCATCAACCGAACCTTCTGCAGCGCCTGCACCAACCAGCACATGCAACTCATCAATAAACAAAATAACATCACCTTCGGATTGTTCAACCTCCTCAATAACAGCCTTCAAGCGTTCCTCAAACTCGCCACGGTATTTAGCACCGGCAATCAATGCGCCCATATCAAGCGCAACAATGCGTTTATTCTTCAAGCTTTCGGGAACATCACCAGCAACAATACGCTGTGCCAAGCCTTCAACAATGGCAGTTTTGCCAACACCCGGCTCGCCAATAAGGACAGGATTGTTTTTTGTTCTGCGTGACAGTACCTGCATAACACGACGAATCTCCTCATCTCTGCCAACAACAGGATCAAGTTTGTTCTGCCGTGCCAATTTGGTTAAATCCCTGCCAAACCGTTCCAGCGCATTATATTTATCCTCAGCCGACTCATCGGTAACACGTTTATTGCCTCTGATATCGGCAAGCACACGCAGGATATTCTCCTTGGTAAAACCATGTGCATTCAATATGTCACGGGCTTTGGTTTTTCCTGTTGTGGCAATCCCCAGTATAAGATGCTCGGTGCTTAAATATTCATCCTTTAATGTAACTGCTTCATTCCATGCAGTATTCAGCACATCACGTAAAACTGATGACATAACACCGCCGCCAGGACCGCCGTACTGCTTTGGCATTGCCGAAAGTGCCATCTCGGTTTCACGCTTAATTTCATCTACCGAAGCACCCAGCCGTTGAGCTATAGGCGTAAATATGCCATCATCCTGATTGACAAGTGCATACAATACATGCTCGGGGGTTATTTCAGGGTGGTTATATTGTGTTGCCACATTCTGCGCTTCATACAGTGCATTCTGTGTCTTTAATGTCAGTTTATCCATACGCATAGGTAAATCTACCTCCATTAATAAAAATTAATACCATTACAATACAATAAGTATAATAAACATAAAATAATAAAACAGGAGAGTGCTAACGAGAGTTCTATAACAGACAGGAAATTATATTTTATATTAATATACTCAATTTATTTCCAATCGTCAAGTATTATTTATTTCGGATATCTTCTTCTCCCGACAATGGTATAATCTGCTTTACCGTAACAGGAATAAACCATAGGGGAGGATTAAAAAATCCTTTCCATTGCGGGCGCTGAATAATATCCTTCACCGTTAATTTTAGCATTGATGGAATATGACTACCCGGCAGCCCAACTACTGCAACCGGTAAAAGTCCCACCCCATAGGGTGCACCTAAATCCTGTTTTGGAGAAATGCCAACATACATGCGCATGTGTTGATTCTCTGCTAAATAGTTGAGGATTCTTTTATCCGCAACCGGCAGCCATAGCGAGTATCCGCCATCAGCAATAAGAACACGGGCAATTACCTGACCAGTCAGTTTATTGTTATGTGCAATAGTCTGGCATATATCAACGATATTATTTTCCAACTCTTCTGCATTGAGTATTTTTATTGCTGTTTGCTTTGGATACAGCGCAGGCAGTTCATACGGCAGAGCATTCTGTACACCAAACACCTCGGCAACAAAAGGTTTTGCTGCCTTCGTCTTTGTAGCGGTCACACCATCCTTCCATCGGTCACCTGCATCACCATGGAATATCCTTCCAGCTTCGCAAAACACATCAACTGGATTTCCATAAACATCATACATCCTCTGCCTGTATGTCACATCATAGTAACTATCGCCAATAAACGATAACGCTGTGCGCTCAGTATGGGTTAAACCTCCTGTGCCAATCACATACAGCGTTATGCCCTTTTTCTTGATAAGGTAACGAAGTGAACGTGCATTGCTGTAATCGCACCTTGAAGCTGCAACAACAATACAGAGCTTTTTTGCATCATTGCGCCATGGCAGCCCCTTTGCGATATACTGCAAACACGGGTTAATGCCTGTCACAATTCCTTTTGCAAGCGATAGCTCCTGTAAAACATCATCCAGAGTAGTAGCGCCTGTAACAGCATAGGTTCCAATCTTTTTCGATTGCGTCAAAAACGGCACCACATATACGCGCATGTCATTCCAGTTATCGCTGATTGTATCGCACAGAGCGACAATACCCTGCTTAATGCTTTTCCACTCGCGGGAAGCGCTGTACGAATTATCAACAACAAACGCAATATCGTAGATTGATTGCTGCATGGCACGATTGTTGTCGGGATAGGAAAGGTACAACGAGCGCATCTCGGCAATGGCTACATCATACAGCGTATCGGCATATTCATTGCAGCGCGAAACGATCTTCCCCGTTGCAACATCATACAGTAAGCTTTTCACGGTAAAGCCTTTACTGGTTTTGGTTAGCGTACCAATCTGTATGCGATCAATAGAGCGGGCTTTACCCAGGGTATCCAATTTGTAGCCTGCCACCACGCCCTGAGGATCAATGGAAAATTCATGCATGTCCTTTTCCAGCAAATCGTGCGAGTAGATACTTATGCC
>DAOLVF010000100.1:4273-7543 GCA_035420565.1 Spirochaetota bacterium
CACAAACCCAGCAATAAATCCACCAACATGAGCAGACCATGCCACATTACTTACTCCAGACTGCTCACCGTAAAGGTTGCTCAACTGTAGTAAAAACCACAACAGTATAAAAAACCATGCACGCAATCGCAGCACAAAAAATATAAACCACACCTTGACACGCGCCGATGGGAACAGTACCACATACCCACCCAGTACCCCCGACACGGCACCTGATGCTCCTATGATTGGTGTACATTCAGTATGATGAAATAAATAAAATGTTAAAGCAGCAGCAAGCCCGCATAATACATAAAAAGCATAGAAGCGTATGCCTCCCAGCACATCCTCAACATTATTACCAAATATCCACAAAAAAAGCATGTTGCCTGCCACATGAATAATATTAACATGCAAAAACATATGACTTATAAAAGGAACATAATAGCGATAGTCATCAAGATGTAACTTGTTCACATTACAGGGGACAAGCGCATAGCTGTTGATGAGTTGTGCAAATGCAGGTTGCCCATAAACCTCCATATAATAGATGACACAATTTGCAAGTATAAGAATAACAGTAAAAAGTGGAAATGAGCGAGTGGGATTTTCATCAGAATAAGGGAAAAACATATCACACCGAGGTACCATTATAGATATATTTTCGTTTTGCAAAGTCCTGCTGTGCCCTGCCTGATGCAATATAGCATGCCCCGCCCACCGTTATACCGTCAGGGATTATGCAATTTTTACCAATAAAGGTAATGCTGTTATACAGCACCCTGGGATAATCACTGTTTTTCATCCCTATCTCGTTTGTACCAATCTTGCAGTTATTCCCTATGTTTATTATATCGGCACTAAAAGGCTCTACGGTACGTTCATCAATGATTGTACGCATGATACGCGCCTTTGATCCAATCTTGTTATAGGGCAAAATAATGGAATCATGGATAACAGCATCCTTCCCAATTTCAACACCCGGGAATATGATAGAATTAACCACCTCGCCATTTATATAGGTACTATCTGACAAAAATGAACGTGATATCCTTGCATCTGGACCAAGCATGGAATAGCGGTATAGCTCAAGCTTTGCGTTTATGTGCCCATCAAACACATGTTTTGAATAATCAGCATTATTGATAACATCAAAATTGTGATTATAATAATCAACGATTGTGCTGAAGGGCCAGTACATACATGAAAATTCACCTTTCGCAAGCCCTATATTAACCATCATATTAATAATCATTTCAAAGATGTTGGGAGCGCTATGATTATGCTTTAATGCTTTTCGTATGGTATCAAGCAAAGCCTTTTTAGTGGTAACAAGGATGCGATGCGCCATCCTTGCCTTTTCTTCAAAATGCATCTTATACAATACCGAAGGTTTTTTCATGCTAATGAAGCGTTCAATAAGATGCGAAAAATTTATAATACCGGGATTATCACCATTATATATGATAAAATATGCTGAATCGCTATCACGAACAATTGAATAAAAAAAATCAACACTGTTAAAATTATCAACCACAACCTTGAGCCTTGATTCATCAATACCATGAAGCTTTACATAATCGGCCAGATCATCATTGACATTGCTGTAAATGATGGTATGTGCATCAACCTCTTTTGCATTGCCAATGACAAAATCAACCACTCTAAATTTACCAGCAAATGGCAGCATGTATTTTGATCTGTTTTCGGTAAGCGAAAGTAATTGTACAACAGTGGTATCAGGATATGAAATAATTGTTGCATCCATGTGCACATTGCATCCTATAACAAAAGTTCATGACGATTTAAACAACAGGGCAATTCAATAGCAAGGACATTTCATCTGTAAAGAAAAAAATAATAAAATATTTACTTTTCAATAATAGCAAGTATATGTTGCTATAATTGAATATAAAGTTATTAGCAATGCAAAACAATCGTGTAACAATTACCATCCTCCCTGAAAACCGGAGTGTAACAGTACCCGCTGGCACTACCATAGCCGATGCATTGCTTAATTGCAATATCATACTCAACACACCATGCGGCGGAAAAGGAATATGCAAAAAATGTACAGTACACGCTTCAGGTTTGCTATCCCAACCTGATGATTATGAAAAAAGTTTGGGCGATAGTTCCTTGAGATTAGCCTGCCGTGCTGTAATTATAGGTGATGCAACTATCTGGATTGACAGCATTACCCAGCGCCCTCGCTATCCAGAGCTTAACCCAACCAACACCTACGCCGTAGCAATTGACATTGGCACAACCACAGTGCAGATAGCTTTTTTTGATATGACAACCAAACAGGCAACGCCCGAAATCACTCTCCTTAATCCACAACGACGATTTGGGCTGGATGTTATGACGCGATTAAGCCATGCAAATGACCCTGCTAAAGCCAGTCACCTCACACAGATTCTTTTACAAACAATAATAACCACTATTCAGGATGTATGCAACATTTCAGGTATTGATATACACTCCATAGTAACTATCGCCATCAGTGGCAACACTGTGATGAGTTATTCCTTCTTAGGGATTGATATTACCCCTTTAGGTACTTATCCCTATACCACACTCATCACGTCTTTTGACAACTATAACCATTATCCCCCTTTGAAAAAAACATTTCCCAATGCACACATAACCGTTTTACCAGTAGTCAGTGCATTTCTGGGTGGTGACTTTTTAGGTGGTGTTGGTACACTTCCAAAAACAAAAGGCAACAGCTTTTTCTTTGACATTGGCACAAACGGTGAGATGGCAATTATAAAAGAAGATGGCACTATTGTTGCAACATCATGTGCTATGGGGCCAGCTCTGGAGGGAATGAATATTTCAAGTGGAATGACTGCAACCGAGGGAGCTATCACCCACTTTAATCTTTACAATAATACGTTGACCTACACTTCGTTAGGTGATGGCAAACCATCAGGGATAAGCGGCACTGCACTTATTGACCTCATTGCTATTCTTCTAAAAAATGGTGTTATTGAAAAAAGTGGTGCCATAAAGACTGCTATACCACAACCGCTATCAAAGCACATTCAACTTGAACACATTGAAAACATGAAAACCCTGATCATTCTTGATATCATTACCATCAATCAACAGGATATTCGCAATGTTCAGCTTGCAAAAGGAGCAAGCCTTGCAGCCGCAAAAATTTTATTACGTGAAGCAGGACTGTCAGCTCA
Organism: Spirochaetota bacterium; assembly: GCA_035420565.1. GTDB lineage: Bacteria > Spirochaetota > UBA4802 > UBA4802 > UB4802 > UBA4802. The sequence goes on from DAOLVF010000100.1 coordinate 7,453, forward strand.
CGATATTGAGCAGGTGTATATAGCTGGTGCATTTGGGCAACATATAAATATTGATAATTTTAATGAATTATCCTTTCTGCCTGAATTTAAA
>DAOLVF010000101.1:0-7284 GCA_035420565.1 Spirochaetota bacterium
TTTAATCCCAATGCAATGCAACTTTGAGCAAATTTCAACCATCCTCCATAATAATTAGGGACTATCTTTGTTACTTCAAGAAAGCTTTTCATAGCAGTTTCATAGTCTCCTATGATAAAATGAAGTTTACCATAGCGCATGTATCCCCATGGGTTATCCGGTATATTTTTTATAACATTTCCATAAACAGTTGCAGCTTCAGGATACAACTCATTATCAGAATAATAATCGCCTTCCAGAATATCTGTAACCCAGCAATCCCCGGCTATTTTTTTATGCATGGCAAAATCTTTTGCTTTATACCATGCTTTGTCACGCAATGCATAGGTTGCCATCAATAATTCATTCATCCATTCTTTGATAACAGGTTCATTGCGCAAAAAAATTCCCGCATCGTTTTTATTAAACCATATACTATCGCTTAAAGCTCCATTCTTTTTTTCTTCTTCATATAATTTTGTTCCTGGATACAATGCCACAGGGGAAACAATACAATCACCTGGTAAAATGGAAGCCAAAAGCTTTTTGGTTTTTTTTATATCATTATAATCCTCACCTTTCATTCCAACCATCAGATAAATTGATAAATATATACCCACCTTCCGTGTTATGTTTGCAGCATGTATAATGGTATCAATAGTTGTTTTTTTGTTATATAATGCTAATATTTTCTCAGAACCTGACTCAACACCATACTGTATATGCTCAAGTCCTGCCTTTTTCATCGCAATAAGCATTGACTCATCAACTGCATCAACCCTTGCCTGACAATTCCACATCATGTAAAGCTTTTTACGAATCATTTTGTACGATAGTTCCTGTACACGGTCCTTTTTTACCGTAAAATTATCATCGCGTATGGAAAAATAGATTATGCCATATTTTCTATAAATTGTTTCCAATTCCTCAATAACATCATCAACTTCTCTGAAACGAACCTTTTTACCCCAGAAGGCGGGCGAATCACAAAAGGTACAATTGTTATAGCATCCACGTGATGTAATAATATATTTATACTGTTCGTTTACATTTATATTATATAATGTTCCATTGAATTGTGAAGGGAAGGGGATATTGCTTACATCATTGACAGAATGCATGTTTATAATTTCATGACGTGGTGGTTTACCCTGCTCAATGTTTTTGATGATTGCAAGCATGGCAGCCTCACCCTCACCTTCTACAATGCAATCAACCGATGGGAATCGTTGCAGTATCTCTTTATCAAGAAATGTTGCATGAGGACCGCCAAGAACAATCACACTATTGGGAAACAATATCTTTATTTTATTTACTATATAAAGAGTTATACTACGGTTATGGGTAAACAGCGAAAAACCTATAAGTTGTGGTTTTATATGAGTAATTTCTTTTATAATCTGTTCAGTACTTTTTTTTGAAAAATTTGCCAGTACAACATCATACCCGCTATTTGATAAATATGAAGCTATTGAAACAAGACCTACAGGCAACAGGGTAACATAGTAATCATGGTAGTGCTCTTTTTCCACGCAATAGCCCAATAATATTTTCATAATACCCCTTTACTATTGTATCGCATTACTATATGATTTTCTTAAATAACAAAAAATGAAACTTCCATCACCATGCTATTTCAGAGTAGTTCACAATGGCCGGCTTATAGCCATCTATACGTGATGAAAATATTCACGATTTGTCATCCCGAACCATGTCGTGAATTGGTTTCAGGATCATTTTAGAATTTAACGTTACACATGTGAATTCCGGGTCAAGCCCGGAATGACGGAAGTGATGTGTCATTCTGAGGCAAAGATGAAGAATCTCGCTTTTTTTGAATCAATCAACTTCTCTTATTTTTTTCTGAAAGTATGGTTTTAATCTTCTTTGTTAACCTTTCATAGTGGCTCCCTTCCCAGTATATTCTGCCACAACCCAAACATTTATAGTAAACCGTACACCACTGCAATACACCTATGGGAATCTTTTTCTTTTCATTATCAAAGGAATGATCATTTATCAGTAACTGTCGAACATGATTATTGCACATTATACACCTGCTGAATGGTGTAACCATATCCCACAAATCCAGCCTGTTTAAGATCTCAACTATCTGTTTTTGAGGCAGTATATTACGCACAATAAGACCTCTATCCACAATTTTGCGCATTAAAAGCTGCCTATCACGAGTTAACAAAATCCTTTTTTGCTCTGCAGCAATCTGTGCAAGGTCTTTATCATCCCACTGCTCATTATAGAGGACATCAAAGCCAAATAACCTGAGATATTTTACCAGCTTTCGCAGATGCACATCACAAATAAATGTGGGATGACGCAGAGGATGAGGGCGTAATTGTGTAATATGGTTTATATTAAACTGCTCAAAGACAGGGTATACGCTGATATAATCATCATTTTGTACTATGTAGTCAAATCCTACTGAAACGCCGTTTACTACAATAAGATCAATCTCAACATGGGGTACACCCAGTGATTCAACAAGATCCTTTACACTGCGCTTGCCTTTCCAGCTTACCGTGAAAGCAACCTTGCGTTTATTAGCCGGCAAAAAATCATTCAGCTCTTCATAAAATCTGATTGTTACTGAGTATTCCTTCACGTACTATTCTTTTTTGATGAGGTTTGATACGGTTCAAGATGAACCATAACATCCAGAACCTTTGGGCCCTTATCCAGCAGTTGATATTTTACAGTACGTGCAATGTCATGTCCACTCTGAACACTCATATTGCCATCCACAAGCACATGCAGATCAACAAAATAACCGCTGCCGCATCGCCGCGAACGTATACTGTGTACCTCCTTTACACCTTCTACACCCATAACAATTGAATCAATCTGTGATATCTGAGGTTTGGGTGCACCTTTATCAGATAGTTCCATGATAACAGGTTTCATGATATCTATGGATACCTTGATGATAAAGATTGCCACCACAACTGCGCCAAGATGATCAAAGAAAGCCAATTTTGGGTGAATCATTGCCAGTCCTACTGCTAAAAGTGCCGGTATAGAACTTAAAGCATCCGAGCGATGGTGCCATGCGTTTGCCACCACTGACGATGAATCAATCTCCTTGCCCAGCTTTACCGTCCATCGGTATAGCAACTCTTTTGATACAATAGAAACAAACGCTGCAATAAGTGCAATCAACTCCGGACTTTTTATATCAGGTTCAAATGCTGTAACAATGCCATTATATGCAATACCAATACCAACAATAAAAAGCGCAACACCCACAAACGCAGTCACAAGGCTTTCAATCCGTTCATGCCCGTAAGGATGATCTTCATCCGCAGGTGTTGACCAGTAACGTATTCCTATAAGTACAGCAGCATCGGTAGTAAGATCAGAAATACTGTGAACCCCATCGGCAACCATGGCCTGGCTATGACCAATAATACCGGCAACAAGTTTAAAAACAGAAAGTATGATATTTACTATCATTCCAATCCATGTTACTTTACGGGCTACATATGCTTCATGATGTTTTCCATTAGCCATAACTATCTCCCATAATCAGTTTTGGTTTTCGCACCATTATAGCACCGCCTCCTGAAACAGGGCAGCGGTTTTCACAAATGCCACACCCTATACACAGCTCTGTATGTACAACAGGCAATAGCACTTCAACTGCCTCCCCTTTTTTATTGGTAATAACCTTCCTGTCAAGCGTTATTGCTTTGTTTTGAACAGGGCAAACCTCTTCACAAACAATACAATTTGTGCTTTCTGACCATGGTATGCACAAATCTTTTATAATATAAGCAGTGCCTATAACAAATGTTTGTTTTTTTGCAAGCGATAGTTTCTGTATAGCACCTGTTGGACATATAGTGCCACACCGTGTACAGGAAAAATCACAGTATCCAATCCGCGAAACAAGTCGGGGCGTAAACATTCCATAAAACCCTGCTTCAATCATGCATGGGTGTAATGCGTTGGTAGGACACACATTCATACACTGGCCGCAGCGTATGCATGCATTGCAAAAGTCAGATTCTGGAAGTGCACCGGGGGGCCTGATAATATAACTTTCATGCGATGCAGCAAATAGTGTTAAGCGTGTTGAAGCAATCATTAACGATGAACCAGCAACAACAAGCAAATCTTTTCGTGTTATCCCCTGTGCCGGATGAGCAATGCTTTTTGATTTATAAGGCGGAAGAAACCTGAACTGTATTGCACCATAGTTGCAATGCTTTAAACAATCAAAACATTTGATACATTCATGTTCTATCGTTCCCGTACCATCGCTGGATAGTGCTCCCATGCGGCAACCTTTTACACATGCACCACAATGAACACATTTATCAGCATCTACCGTTCGTCGTAATAAACTGAAATGTGATAGCAGCGCATAGATAGCACCTAACGGACATAACACCCTGCACCAGAATCGCTTAAAAAACAATGACAATGCTAAAATCCCAATAAAAATAATCGCTGGCCATATCCAGTTATAGTAATAAAACGGATAATCGCGTGCAGCATATCCTGGCAAAACCCACGACAATGGCTCTGACCCTATATATGAAATAAATGGATAAAGAAATAATTCATATCCTCTATATGCGATAGTTATTGGATCACTATAACCTGTTGCATTAAATCCCAGAAATGCTATCAGCAGTGTTGCTAAAAGTATCAGAATCTTAATTCGCGTTATTTTTTTAAGCTGTTTATTTTTTGCTTTTGTCTCTATCACTGTATCAGAAGCATCAATGGTAGCGCCTAAAGGACAAATCCATCCGCAGAAAAATCTTCCAAACAATACTGTCAGCAACGCAATAGCAATTCCCAGAAATGCATATTTCAGCGTATGACCTGTAATAGAGCCAATGAAAATTGAATATATGGATAGTGAAGGATACAATCCATATCTAACATCAGATAAGGGATCATGCAGATAAACAATGCTGCCAACAAAAATAAGCCAAAAAGCCAATTGAATTATAGCTCTGAATAATGACCAGTGCTTTGATTTCATACGGTTTTTGTTATAACAGAATATGTGTTAACATTAATGCTTCCCATCCCGGCATTTGAAGCCAGACTTAAATAACCAATAGATGAAGGCTCTATCCCAAAAAGATAGTGGGCAGTATATGTATCCACCATAACAGGATTGATTCCAAATATAATTGTTTTTGTTTCTTTTATATCTTCGGGACCTCCCGATGATGGTCCATGTTTTGTTAAAATCCGCAATCCATCCATGATGATAAGATGAACTTTAACAGCCTTATTGAAATCAACAATATTTCTATGAAGGTTAACATGATAAAAACCCCGGTTACCTCCAATGACGCCCATCAGATTTTTCATTGAAAGTGATACCATGGCTGCATTGTGATGTTTGGCTATTGGCATATTGATAATGCAATCAGCTTCCAGTATTTCCTCATAAACATCAACGGTATCTAAATTAAGCCCCTGGGGCACATGTACTGTTTTAAACCTGTCCCTGTTCATATACTCACAGTTAACACCTGCTCTTTTTGCTGCTTCTTCAATCCTGCTTGAGTGGTAACATAATCTGGCATTATGAACCGGGCGGTCCATTATCGTTACCTGCGCTCCAGCATTTTTGCATATTCGTGCTACAGTCTCCACCAGGGAAGGATTGGTGGTGTGTGCTCTGTCAGGTGTGGAATTAAAAGCTATATTAGGTTTGATGATTACTTTGCTACCCCTTTTTACAAACCGTTCAATCCCACCCATTTCCTGTAAACCTACTTTAACCATCGCTGCAATGGATGCATCAGTTATAGTTTTAGCTTTTACAACTACTAAATCCCTGCTGCTTACCATATCTTTTGCGTAAATATTTTTCAGCCATGGTAATCCTGCAACAGGAATAGCCATCAATAAATCTTTTATATTGTTTAAGAATGATTTCCGTGTTACCATATAATCCTCTCCAGTATTATTATACTGTTTCACACAACATACTATTTTTACCATCAAAAGTTACAGAGCACATTTTCCTTATTCGCATTTACCATTGAAACGTTATGATGACTACCATCCAATACAAGCTTTATTTTTCATGCTGTAACTATTCGCTCCGGGTCGCCTCCATACCATTTTTTGGTACTGTTAAATCTTACCAATTGATAGTATTGCTCATAATTATAATAATAGCAAGCATTTTGCGTCATTCTATATTGATTTTCACCATTTTTATAATTGTCCAATGCTATCAGTATCTCTTTACATGTTCCATGCAACTGCCATCTCAGCATGACATATTCCAGCATTGTCATTCTGAGGGACTCAACCCCGATGAATCTCTCCGTTTTCACAAAAGACAAGATTCTTCACTTCGTTCAGAATGACAATTGCTTTGTTCAGGATGACACGGCACAATATAATTCTTTGCTTTTACTTCCCTCATTACCGATTTCATGATTCAGGATAACTATCGCCAAAATTTTTCATTATATTTGTAAAAACAATAGTGCATACATTGCTAACATTCTACGCAAGCCATGTTGCTGTTGAACCAGTACCACTATTTTGAATGTGCAGTATGGAAGGGAACAACTCTTTGACATCATCTATATGCGAGATAATAAATATCTGACGATAGTGCTCCTGCAGCCTGTATAGCACATCCATAATGGCTGCACGTCTATCATTATCCTGACTGCCAAAGATTTCATCAAACGCCATAAAACCAACGGCTCCGCCTCCACTGAAATCTCTGATAGCGTTGCTAATTGCAATCCGCAGACAAAGATTGGCGCAATCTATCTCACCGCCCGAAAATCTGCTTAATGGATATTGAACATCATCATCCATGATAAAAAAATTAAAATCTTCATCCATATCAATTGATTGATACCGCCCCTGTGTAAGCTGGTTAAAAAGGTTCCCGGCATACTGTGCAATAGCTGGCTTTATAAACTGTAAAACTTGTGTTCTAAATCCATCCATCAGTTGCTCAAGCTGCAGTACAATATTCAGCTCATTCCTGGCTTTTTCAACCTTGTGGCGGTTTTCATCATCTTTTTGCAACTCATGTTCAATTTGTGTAATTTTATTATTATGATTGGTTAACTGCAAATGAACATCATTGAGGCGTTGTACAATGCTATCTTTAGTCTTTGCCATTGCATCAAATTCATTTTTTACCGCTTCGTAAGCATGTTCCGAATAGTGCAATGCTTCAATATGTTTGGTTACATCATGTATTACAGCATGCAGTGCTTCCTTTTCTTTATTGAGGGCAGCTTTTTTTTGTTCAGATTCTGGAATACCATTTATCTTTTCCTGCAA
>DAOLVF010000102.1:0-7191 GCA_035420565.1 Spirochaetota bacterium
CCTGCTGTGAATGCAATGCCACCTGCAAATAGGTACCATAGCGATGTGCTATCCATTATATGCAAAATATCCTTAATCACAACAATTGCCATCCAGCCCATTATCAAATAGATTGTGGTATAAATAATTCTTGGAGCATTGAAAAAGTATAATTTAAATAGTATACCTGATGCTACCAACAACCACTGGAAAAACAGTATGGCAAATGCTTTTGTAGCAGGAAGATACAGGTAGCATACCGGCGTGTATGTTCCCGCAATCATAATAAATATTGCCATATGATCAAGTTTACGCCATAGTGATTCTTCATTATCCTGGCGTTTTAATCCATGATAAAGCGAGCTTGCTGAAAATAATGCAATAACAGAAATAGCGTATACTGCTGATAGTATCTTTACAATATAAGACTGTGCAGCTTCTATAAGTATAAATAATCCAATGAATGAAGCCAATGCAGCTATTGCATGTGAATAAAATGAAACAAGTTCTGTTTTGTTTACCGGCATAGTATAACATCCCCATATTTTGTTTATATAGTACTATTCTATAAAGACAGTATTATATATTTTTTGGTTGCAATTTTTCATTTGCTTATTCAATATTTTTACATTTTAAAATGTATAATGAACATCTACAATAATTATAAAGATACTATATCAAGCATAACATCTTTCATGTAGGGATAAAGGTATGGATACAAAATTTGTTCACGATAGTACCATAACAATAGTTCAACAGATGACACATCAGGATGCTAATTTAGCCGGCAATGTCCATGGTGGCACTATAATGAAGCTCATTGATAATACCGGTGGGATTGTTGCCTCCCGACATTCCGGGTGTCTGGTAGTTACCGCCTCAATTGACAGATTGGATTTTCATAGCCCTGTTTATGTTGGTGATTTACTGCGTCTTAAGGCAAGTGTTAACTTTGTTGGTACAACATCAATGGAGGTGGGCGTTCGAGTTGAAGCTGAAAACTTTATAACCGGCGTAGTGCGGCACACTGCCTCAGCATATCTTACCTATGTAGCACTTGATGAAAAAGGAAAACCTGAAAAAGTTCCAGCACTCATTCCTGAAACTGATGAGGAAAAAAGACGGAATAAAGAAGCAGAACTACGACGGAAAAAACGGTTACTTGAAAAGTAAAAGGACAATAATATGGATATAATTATAATGTATTGTACCGTCCCTGACAATGATGTTGCACTTGCTATTGCAGATCATCTGGTCAATAACAAATTAGCAGCATGTGTTAACATAGTTAGCGGGCTCATGTCAGTGTATTCATGGAAAAACGAGATATGCAACGATTCAGAATTATTGCTTATAATCAAAACAAAAAAAGATCTTTACCATGAAGTTGAATTAAGCATTAAAGCACTGCACCCGTATGAAATCCCTGAAATTATTGCATTGCCGGTAGTTGCAGTATCCAATGATTATGCAGAGTGGATAAACAATGTTACCAAATAAAAATTCCGTACTTGTGGTACGGAATTTTATATAAAGACGCATGGCAAGGTCATCACCAATGCAGTCTTAAAATAAGTTATCACAAAAATGTATATCTTTCAAAAAAAATATTTTAATTAATCTAATTACTATGCATACAATGCTTATAAAAAAAATATAAACTTTATTGCTACATAGCAGCTTTTATCCCGATAGAACTATCGCAAAGCACAAAAAATAAAAAAACTAATTGCTAATTATATATTCATTGTCTATAATGCCTTAATTATAGAAAGATTATCATAATTCTTGAGGTAAGGAGGTGTTTCATGAAACCTGTAAGATATTTTTTACCTATTTTTATTTTTATTTTTGCTATAAGTTGTGTTTCGTCACCAAAAAATTGTAAAGAAGGTGACTGTAAAAATGGAATAGGAACATCTACTCATGATAATGGCACCTATAACGGTAGCTTTAATAATAGTATTCGTGAAGGTATGGGTGAATACAATTTCACGAACGGTGACCGGTATAGAGGTAATTACAGCAATAATATGCGTAATGGACAGGGTGAATATTACTGGAAGAATGGCGATAGCTACAAAGGCAACTGGGTAGATGGCAAACGAAATGGTTTTGGCATTTATACATGGGCTGACGGAACCCGCTATGAAGGTGAGTGGAAAGATGATAAGCGCCATGGGAAAGGAAAGCTAATTCTTAACGATGGTACCACCTTTGATGGGTCATGGGAGAATGACCTGTTTATCCGCAAATGATATACATTATTATAGTGAGGTACTATGAATAAAAAAAATGCGGCGTTGATAAGCTGCCTTATTCTATTGATACCTGCTTTTATACTTGCTCAAAGCATTGTAAAGGTTAAAAAGACTACTACTGTCCCTAAACAGGGTACTGTTACCTTTAATCATCAAATCCATAAAGCCAGGGGAATTACAGATTGCAAAATATGTCATCATACTGGTTCTACAGCAAAAAAATGCGGTGATAACGGTTGTCACTGGCAAACACAAAATAAGGGTTACAATGCTATTCATACCAAATGCCTGGGTTGTCACAGAACTAAAGGCGGTAAGGCACCTACACTTTGCACACAGTGTCATAAACGGTGATAAAACAAAAAGGGGGGAATATACAATTCCCCCTTAATAAATTTTAAAATCATATTCATTATGCCTGGATTAATAACGCATCAACGTATCTTTTTTGAATCAGTTACATCATTAAAGAAGCTAAAACATCCTGATCATAGTACGCATTTGCTTGATGCACAGTTTTCCCATCCTCTTTTCATGTCATCTGCTCTGGCAGGATTGCTAATACCAAATCTTTTTGATTACCTACCAGGTAAGCGCGACATTTTTTTTGGCAACAGTATAAAACATTTTTTGCATTCGGATGATGGTCTATCTGTTATTTTTGCCATGTTTAACACCCTTTTAAATAATAACCATGAACCAAATGAATGGGTATACTATCAAAAAGGTTTTTTTTACGGATATATTTCACACTGGGTTACTGATGCGATGTATCATCCTTTTGTATTTTACTGGGCTGGATTCCCAACATATAAAGATAACAGGGTGTCGTACTATCGCAATCAACATCTTCTCTTTGAATATACTATTGATCAATATATGGCTTATTTCTATAATTCAGAACCTTTTGATTATAATTTAGACCGTATGATCCCACAAAAAAACACTATACTGTACAAAGCATCCAAAGATATTTTTACTAATGCTATCGCCACCATAAAACCGTCCCTCACTCTTACACCATCCATTATTTCATGGTTAAAACATGATGGTTATGATATCGCATTACAATGTGTAAAACCAGTTTATTCATTAAAAAAAACAAGAAATGCGCATCTTATTAAGATTCTTCGCTTACTTGAAAAAAGAACTTACAGTGATTTCCTGGTACGGTATCCTGATGCACGAAGGATTAACCGTCATATTTTAAATCTGCATCGTGATCGATGGTTTAATCCCGGCGGTGAAGTGGGCTTACATTACGAATCAGTTGATGACCTTTTCAGAATTGTGAAAGAAAAAACTGTCACACTCTGGAAACAATTTGAAGAACTATTAAACCACAAAGAAATGATTTCACCTTCTCAATTCAATGCTGTAATCGAATTTACAAATGCCTACACCGGAAAAAAAGGTTTCAGCCTTGATGGCATGATCCATCAAAATCCTATACGATTACGCAATTGAGATGTTATTTTAAATTTTTTATTGTGGTTTCAAAATGTAGCCTGGCAATTTTTTTAATATCCTCAATGGGTAAATTTTTTATAAGGGATGGTTTTTCAATATATTCACCGTTAGCTGTGTATAAAGACAAAAATTTAATATAATTAGAAGCTGCGATGCGATGAGGATTAATAGTATTATAATCGAGATAGCTATATAGTATTGCAAGGCCAAGATAGGTATTGTAATAAATGGTACTGCTTAATGCCAGTTCTTCACCTGTCACCTGATCAAAAAAGTAATAATAATTATTCAAAATTTTATGTGTTAACTCATGTATCTCAAACATTTTCCATATCTCATCAAAGATTGTTTCTTTGCTGGAAAATGATTTTTTTATGCAAAAGCGTATATCCTCATTAACATGTGCACCTACAAAAAACATGTTTTCGCATGATTTGTTATCCATAATTCTTTTAGATATTATGTAATCATTGTACACTTCATCAGGATTTATATAAATCATATCAAAATAAAACGTCGAGTTACTTGTCGAAAATTCATCATAATAAATTAAAGGTTGTATATTAAAAATTCTTACCTTTACATTAAAAAGCGGATGATTGATAGTTACCGGTTTTCTTTTCCCATAAATGCAATAATCCAGTAAATATTTATACTCACCGCCATCTTTTGTTTTTGAAAATCGCAGTATTATATTTCTGTTCTCCAGCTTTTGTGTCAGCTGTTCAAGTTCATTATCAGATATCTTATCAGGTTCTTTGTACACCCGCAATACCTGTTGTGCTAAAGTTTTTAAAGAAGTATCCTGTAATGTTTTCAGGTATGCTTCGTATTGCACAATATTAAAACCAGTTGTTTGCATCAACCTTACTGGAATACTATCTGCCTGGATAAGGTTTACAAAATGAGGGTTTTCGTTAAACAACAATACAATATATGCATAAAATTTGCCATTGGTTGTTCTAATATTCATCAGGTTTGGACGGACATTAGAGATAGTTACATCTGAACCAAAAACCTGTAATGATCCTGAAGCAATCATCCCCAGCAAAATTGTGATGTTAATATATTTTTTAGTATTCATAACAATATTGTATACATTCTTACTATAAACAATGTAGCTTTATTTTCAAAATTATGCAAATTATTAATATGGTACAAATAATTTTAAACATAAATATTTTACCAAATGTTATTGAAAAATTTCTTACAGTGGAAAAGATAGACATTTTGTAGCTTATTATAGCTAAACTGTATAGAAAATATTTTTATCATCATATTGTGCAACAATAGTTGTAGCAATAATAGTATCTATAAAAAGGATAAAAAAATGAAACTTCTTGCAGAGGGAACAATTAATACATTTTGTCAGGCAATTGGCCATATTGGCTACCCCTCCTATATTATTAAGGGGTATACTAAAAGTATAATGATAGATGCAGGGATTAATCTTTTAGCACTAAAATATTACAGCGATCTGCTATCACTATTTGGTGAACCAATTGCCCTCGATTATGTTGCTATTACTCACTCACACTATGACCATCTGGGAGCTATACCATATTTACTGAAGAAAATCCCCAATGTATCAGTGGTAGGTGCCAAACGCATACAGGATCTGCTTTCTAAACAAACAGTTATTGATTTCATGACGCATCTCAGCGATATACAAAAACCTCTTTTTGCAGATATTGTCAACAATGAAGACGTATCGCTTTCATACTTTGATATAACTTGCCCTGTTAAAGAAGGAGATTTCATTGATTTAGGGGATATTAGTTGCGTTGTATATGAAGTTCCCGGTCATACACGCGATTCCCTTGCATATTTCTTCCCTGAGATTGGAATGCTTTGTGCTGGCGAAGCTGTCGGGGTTCCCCAGGGCATTAATGGAGAAATTGTGCAGGTTGAATTTTTATCCTCGTATGACGATTACTGTAAATCTTTAGAAAAAATGTTATCCCTTAAACCGCAAACCCTTTGTATGGCACATGGTTTTGTATACACCGATGATGATGTAACTAAGTTTTTGGAATTATCCATTACATCTACCAAACAATATAAAGAACTTTTATTACAATATCTTGACCGGGTGAATGGCGATATTGAAAAAGCAATTGAACTGATTACTTTTGAGGAATATGATAAAAAAGGGCTGATCTATCAAGAACGGAATGCATACATATCTAATTTGAGTGCACAGGTTAAATTAGTTGCAAAAGAGCATAACTATATCAAGGGGTAGCAAGCGAAATTACAAACCACATAAACATGACAATGATTATAATGCCCCATAATGCAACCACACTCATGGCTATACCAGGATGATTGTATATCCATCTGAAAAGAGATGTCTCTTTATATTGAATAATAACTGTAAAAACCTTATCAAAAAGAGTGGCTTTTTTATTTGTTTTTCTCTTTTTATCATAAGCAGACATTGGTTCCCCCGGCATTTATAAAATAACGTACATCATGATATTATATGTAATTTAATTTAATAATTGTCAATCAATAAAATTTTGTATATATTTTTAATATGAGAGTTTTTGCAACTTTTTTTCAAAGTTTATAACCTTTTGAATTCAGGTTATATTCCTCTCTGTGACCTGATAAAGTATTACTAACTAAAGTTTTTGCTATGCCTTTATTTTTTATGACTATAATATTGCCGTATATACTCATCAATATAACTTTGAGGATTTTCAACAGCACCTTTAGTTATAACAAACCTATCAAGGTTCATAAGTTTTATACCATAGGGATAATCATGAAATAAATCATCACAAAATTGCTTGATGCTCATTTTTGCTTCACGTGCTTTTTCCTGTATTATCTGTAAAGCCTCTCCGTCAAATTCCATAACAACGCCATGTTTTAATAAAAACTCTTTCTGAAATTTTCTAATATTATCACTCAACAATATGTTTTTTAATACACTTTCAGGATTATCCACAACTACTGAATTAACAACCAACTTTTTAATATCAGTTGATGGCAATGTTTTTTCAAATTTAATAAGTGTTTTTTCAAATACACTTAATAATCCCCGGGCGCCCGTTCGTTCTTTATATGCCTTGGCTGCAAGCATCTTCAATGCTTCATCCATAAATTCCAGATCTATGCCATATGCCCTGAAATCAAGCTTCTTCCCAAGAACAACAGTACTATATTTATTTTTAAGTATCTTATATAATCCCTCTTCATCAAGATCATTCAGCACTACCGTTACAGGCAAACGCCCAATGAATTCTGATTCAAATCCAAATTCAATTAAATCCTCGGTCTTTACCTGCTTCAAAACGCTTTGACGATCTTCTCTGCGTATCTGCGATTTATCAAATCCTATAGCCTGCTTGTTTAAGCGTTTGTTAATGATATCCTCCAAACCGCTAAATGCACCAGATACTATGAATAATATATTTTTGGTATTTATCTTTTTACGTGTTACTTTTCCGGTACGCTGAGCTTCCATGGCAGC
>DAOLVF010000103.1:0-7024 GCA_035420565.1 Spirochaetota bacterium
CCCACTGTATCCCTGTTGTGTCTATGACAATATGGACAGCAGTTGTAACATTATTCTCTTCCATTAAAGAGATAATTGTTTCAGCCGAAGTTTTATGATCTTCAGCACAAAGATCAAAGTGTGCATGGGAGTCAATGAACATATATAACCTCGTAAAATAAAATTGAGATACATTGTAATGTAATTGATTTCAGGTGCAATATAATTTTTTCATAAAAGCATACTATGAGTGTGCACTATTTAATGCCATAGGTAAAATATAATTGACATTAAAAGCACAGGTGCCTTGTATTAAAAGCAGCACTATTTGAATTATGGAGTATTAATGTGGTGGGGGCAACCAATGACAGTAATATTACCACCCATACGGGATGAAAATGATAAAAACCTCACCCTGAACAATGCTCACTTCACCTTGCGGAGGCGAGGCGATGAGGGTACAGTTAATAATTTTATTTTTAGGAGCGTTTAATAATGGATTATATACTTTTGTCAAAAACACAAATTTATGGGAAACGTGTTTTTATATTATTTTTCTTATTTGTACTTTTTATATCATTTATACAGTGTTCCAGTTTTATGTCAAAAGATGCTCAAATAGGTTTAAAAAAGTATGAAGGTGAATATATCATATTAACGGATGCTTCCCGTGGTGAATATACTATACCAAAAGGGGAAAGGGTACGAATAAAAGTTATAGCAACAGAGGATTATATAAAAATCTATGCCATGTCGGCTAAATCCGATATTGTTAAAGGTGAGTGGATACTTATTTTGTATCTTTTCCCAGAAGATTTTGAAAAAGAAAAATTTAATCAAAAAGTTTTTGAAGATAAACTTTACCAGGTACTAAAGCCTGTGAAATGATGTAGCAGGGTATATTATGTTGTTTTCTGCTCCTGTAGCATTGAAATTGAAGAATCTATGGTTTATAACTACTGACAGGTTTTTTCCTTTTTAGTGTTAAACAATACCATTGATTGGATATTGATTGGATTGGGAATTGTAACAGTGGATGAGGCACATCAATGAATATCAGTTTTATCATTGCCATGATTATAATTGGTGCAATCACCGGGATGGTAACCGGTATAACCGGTGCTTCAGGAGTAATGATATTTGTACCTCTGGTGAGCATGGTGCTTAAATTTTCAATCCATGAGGCAATAGGAACAAGTTTAATGGTTAATGTCATATCATCGCTAGCAATAACATACATCTATTATAAACATGGTAATATAAATTTAAAATCAGGAATATGGATAGCCATAGGTTCAATCATTGGGGCCCAGGTTGGTACTGGCTTTTCGGTCAAAATTCCTGCAATAAGCCTTGGTGCAGCGTTTGGAATTTTTATGGCAGGTATGGGTGTTACAATGTGGAAAAAAGGGATCAATCGCGAATCGATTGCCAAGACAACAAAGAAAATACTAAACCTTGAAACCCAAACTCAAAAAATCATGGCTGTTTTGATATTGGGATTTTTTGTGGGTATCATGACTGGCATTTTTGGAGCTGGCGGTGGAGTTATGATACTGCTCATCCTCATTTTTGTTCTCAATTTTCCCATCCATACAGCAATTGGTACTTCATCGCTGCTCATGGCAATAACTGCCTGTTCAGGTGCATTTGGATACGCCCTCCATGGTAATATAAGGATTCTTCCTGGGATAATAACAGGTATTAGCGCTGCAAGCAGTGGCGTAGCAGGCGCTCTGTTTGCTAACAGGGCAAACGAGCAGATGCTGTCAAAAGTGATTGGAATACTATACATAATGCTTGGTATAACCATGACCATTATATCGTTATGGTAATGGTACCGTGAAAGGCTATTACTATATGGGCGATAGTATGTGTTTATTTCCCTTACATTATAGTTTAAAAAATTCTATATGTTTTAATAGGTTAGCAGCATTTACCTCTATTTTTTGAGATATGCTCTGAATGCTTCCAGATTCATCAGAAGTGTGTGATGCAACCTCATTGATTGCATTAATTGCCTTTGTTAACTCATCTATGGTAATTTGCTGTTCATGTGATGTTGCGTAGATTTCATTTGAAAGTTGTACAAGCTTTTGTATCTTTTCCTGAATGCTGGTATTTTGTTCAGTAAGGTTTTTTGTAAATTCCTGTGTAGTTGTCAATACCTTCCCGGTGTTTACAATGTTATCACGTACTGTTTCAAACAAATTGGCTGTATGGCTGATAAATTGTATCTCATTTTTTACCTTACCGGTATATTGATCAATGGTTGATTGTATGCTTTTTACAAGTGTAGCAGTCTGATCAGCTAATTTATTAACTTCATCTGCAACAACAGCAAACCCTCTGCCATGTTCACCTGCGCGGGCTGCTTCAATTGCTGCATTGAGTGCTAATAGGTTAATTTGATCGGCTACTTCGTTAATGGCGGAAACCGTTGACTCTACAGTCTGCAGGTAATTTGATATATCGGTTATTGCCGCAACAGCATGTTGCATAGTTTCCCTTCCTTTTTCTATGCCAGTTATAGCTTCGTTAAATGTATTTGCCAGTGCATTAATCTGTTGTGATACATTATTGCCTGCCTGGTTGATTGAATCAATATTTTCTTTTACAGCAGTTGCCTGTTCTACCTGCGATTTTATCGTGTTAACAATCATTTCAAATGAGGAAGACATCTCTTCATAAGCAGAACTTGTTTCTTCAATGATTGCAGTAAGATCCCGCGAAGCTTCTGAAAATTTGATTGCTGAACTTTTCATATCCTCGCTAGTGGTTTTTAATTCACGAGAACTATCGAATATAAGCCCAACCATGGCTTTTAAATTTTCTTTCATATCATATACTGCTATATTGATATCAGCTAATTCATCAGCAATAGCAATTTTTTTAGTATATGCTGCTAAATTGCCTTCTCCAACGGAGTTTAGAAATTCCTTAATAATTGACGTTTTCATTGTTAGTGTTTTTGACAGAAGTTTTGCAAGCAGTATTGAAAACACAAGTCCAATACTTCCAAAGATGATGATTTGCCACCAGATTCCTGACAGGCTGAATGCTGGCTGATTGGTAATGGAAGCGATAAATGCTATCATTATAAAAAATGGGGTAAAGACTATAATAGTAATTGATAATATTAATTTTATGGTAATGTTCATCCTGTATTTGGATGTGAAGTTTGGTGGAATTTTTGGAAAAATGCCTTTATTATAAATATTTTGTATAAAAATTTCGGTCAAAAGAAAATACAAAACAGTGCCAGAAGGCGCAGCAATAAGGATGCTGCTCCATATAATAAAAACTTCATTTGGCTTAAAAAGATTTAATACAGTAAGGGGGACGGTAAACATTGACAAACCAAATACCCAGCGGAAAAATGCACCAATGCTATGAATATAGGGCAACGCTAATAAACGTTTAAATGCAGCATTATACATTTCATCAGGAATATCCTCATTTTTAACTATACCATTAAAATATCGTTGTATTGGTCTGGTAGCAATAATATTATTTAATTGAGTTGTGATAAATGATATTGGGAAAGCAAAAGCAGTACAGACAGCAATATAAAATAGCTGTTTGTGTGATATGCTCAGGGTGGTCACTAAAAAAAGTAATAATACTGGTACTATTATAAAATAGCTAATACCTTCTGTACGCAAAATAAATTGAGACGTAAAATTCTTAATAGTGGAATCTATATTATTGCATTCAACCTTCATACACAATCCCTCTATACTATGTCTCAGCGCTCTTCGCTACAATAGCGCTGAGACATATTTTTATCATCCTTTTTTTATTTTCTTTTTGTCAAGTGGAGTTCCTTCCCATGCAGCCTCCAGGACCATCATGTAATCGTTATAATCTAAATCTTCGGGATTGTAAAATTGAGCAGGATCGCTCATGGCTGTTTTTGCAATATCAACCAGTTTTTCTTTAGGGACCATCTGCTTACCTGTTTTATCAACCACCTCTTTAAAAAAACGAGGGTGTTTCCCATCAGTTGCATCATGTAGATCCTGAATAAGATTGCGAATATACTCAACTGTTTTTTGCGGACGTTCTTTCTTTTTCGTTGCATTATACACTTCATCACCTGCCAGCGGATAAAGAAGCTCGCCAATATACTGTGAAGCTTTATGCATGTTGTATTCTAACCCATAGGGCAAAAGAATATTCATACATACACCGTGTGGAACACCACATACACCGCCTACGGCATGTCCAATGTTATGAATCATACCAACCATGGAATTTGCAAATGCCATCCCTGCCAGATTTGATGCAAGAGCCAATGCTAAGCGTCCATCAGTATCAGAAGGTTTTTTTACTACATTGACAAGGTTTTGAGCAATAATCTGGATTGCTGCTAATGCTGTCGTATCGCTTAAAGGATTCTTGGCCAAACAAAAATATGCTTCAACAGCATGGGTGAGCGCATCCATTCCAGTAAATGCGGTGATAGTTGGTGGTAATGTTTTTGTCATCCTTGAATCAATGATGGCAATATCAGGCAGTAAAAATGCTGAACCAAATATCATTTTAATATTTTTTTCATGGTTGGCAATGACAGCAACGGATGTTACTTCCGATCCTGTTCCTGCTGTGGTGGGTACCGCAACCAACGGTTTAAGTTTACGCTTAACATTGCCATATCCTGCAAACTGCATCAAATCTGAAGCATTTTCTGAAACTATTATATTAACGCCCTTTGCTGTATCAAGAACCGAACCACCACCAACAGCAATAATAGAATCACATTTTTTTGATGTATACATTTTAGCCAGTTCATTTACCATCTTAATCTCTGAATCGGGAGGAACAGTATCATAGATGGCGGCAGCTTTTAATTTTGATTTTTGCATTGCAGCCTGCACAATCTTTATAAGTCCTGCCTGCTCCACACCTTTATCGGTAATGATCATTGGCCTTTGAGCATTGATGACTTTCAAACTTTGCGGGATTTGCTCTAAAGCTTTATGCCCAACTATCGTTTTAACTGTATTACAAAATTCATAATATGCTGGTAATTGCATAATTGCACCTCGTTTCATTAAAATGTAAATGCACGGACATAGATTACAATTCTCCCAAAGTGTTTTCTGGAAGGAGCCATCTGCGACCACTTTGGATATCGCTTTACTGCTAATTTTGCTATAATTTTGGGAAGGAGATAAACTTCCACAATATTTAATATTCTTACAAACGCGCATGCATCAGGAAGGTCACCATCAACAACCAGCCTGTTACGAGCTGTAGCTATCGCAGTTGATTCTCGAAAAGTAAAAAGGAGCATTGCTGCTTCAATGTTTTTTATTGTCATTGTTAATGTTGGTTTATATCCTTTGTCCTTCCAGCCTAAATATTTAACCCTGCCATTGTTAGTTTTACCAACATACATAGCCGGTCCATTTGGCCATATCCACATCTTCAGGCAAAAGTTATTGTTTAACTTAGCAAATTCATCTTTAACATCGCTATCAACCTTTGATGCTGCCTGAATAGCTCTGCCAACTATCCATAGCATAATGGCAATATATATCCGTTTTATTAATTTTTTCTTTGGTTTAACTTGTGGATAATATAGTATATTCATGGTTAGTCTCCTATAAAAAGTTATTTTGATTCCCATGCATTTGCTAAAAGCTCTGCATACTCTTTTTCTTTATAGTCCCTGTTTTTAGCTGCAGCTTCTTTTGCATATTCTTTAAGCTTATCGTGTGATATTGTGAGCTTTTTCAGCGTTGATGGAATATATTTTGAAGTTGTGGCAATGCATTTGATAAGATAGTCATATGCTACCTTTTGTCGTTCATTTTCTTTAGTTTTAGCATACGTATCAATCCCCGCCAGAGCAAGTAATAATTCCGGGCGAATTCCTTGTTTTGTAGCAAGTTTTGCATGTAAACTGGTTCTTAGCAATATGCCCATTATGGTTCCCGGTTTGTAATTGGTATCCTGCGCTATTATGGATGCTAATGAATGAATGATGCCTTCCGGTGCATTAGAAAATGCAATGTCAGCACATGCTGCTGCATTGACGATTGCTACACTTCCATCGTTATTGCATGGCTTTTTGATAGTCTTTGGAAGGTATTGATATATAAACTGCAATGCAGTGTGAGCATAGGCATCATTGATTGGATTTGGAGTATCAATGCCACAAGCTTCAATGGCATGTGAAAGTGAAGTCAATGCACAGTTAGCTATCTCTTCAGAGGTTGCATTTCTTGTTATCCTTGGATCAATAACAATAACATCGGGATAAAGATAGTCAGACTTTTTTGTAAATCGTTCAAAAGTTGCCATGGCTGCCATCTCACCACCTTCACAATCTGCAGTTGGTACACAGATAAATGGTTTTAGCGGTGCAGACAGTGTCATGTTGGCACATTCTACAATATCGGTTTTGAGTGATACTACCATATTCACTGATTTTGCGATGTTGACAACACTACCTGCTCCTACAGCTACTATCGAATCGCAACTACGTTCCCTGTACAATTTCGATAGTACATTGATAATAGTACTGCTGGGATGGGCAGGTGCATTGTCAAATAATGCACCGATTACAATATTGCTATCGTACAATGCTTTAACAATGGTTTTGGTCAATTTCTTACGGGACCATTTTTCTGATGTGATGATAAGAGGCTTGCATGCATTGAGTGATTCTAACTCAAATGGAATAACTTCTAATGCTTTAAGCCCCGAGCAAATTTTTGGATGACTTAAAAACGTAAAATTGTAAGGAATCATTTTGTTACCTCGCTTTCTTTTTCAATTTTTAGTCACTTTAATGTATTATCATTAGATATACCATTTATGGCATACGCAGCTATTATTAAACCTTTCACATTGATCGTAAATCTGTATTGCCATATATTCTGCTCATTTTTGTGTGCCTCCATCATTCAATACTTGCAGAAACTCTGTTGCAAATAGTTGAGACTTAAACTCTTCACACGTACGTAGAGTTCAAGATTTTATTTGAAATTGTTATTCCCCCGAATGAATAAGTAGATATATCTGCTTCAATAAT
>DAOLVF010000104.1:0-6809 GCA_035420565.1 Spirochaetota bacterium
TCCTGATCTATACCGGCTATAAGATGATGAAGGAAAAAGATAAAGAGATACATCCAGAAAAAAATCCGGTGCTAAAATTATCCCGCAAGATGTTGCCAATTACCGGTGACTATCGTAATGGCTATTTTTTTGTGAAAGAAAATGGCAAACGATTTGTAACGCCATTGCTTATTGTATTGCTCGTTATTGAGTCAACCGATGTTGTGTTTGCAGTGGATTCAATACCAGCAGTGCTGGCTATAAGCCAGGATCCATTTATTGTGTATACATCAAATGTCATGGCAATACTTGGATTGCGAGCACTCTATTTTGCTTTAGCAGCAGTTATGCGGCTGTTCCGTTTTTTGCATTATGGTCTTTCTGTTATATTGATCTATGTTGGTTGCAAGATGATTGCAGCCCAGCTTGGTTATCATATTCCAACGGAGATATCTCTGGGGGTTATTGCATTGGTTCTGACACTTTCAATTGTATTATCTATATATATTCCGGAAAAAAAGAATAATGCAAACTAAAAATTTTCATATAAACCCATTAAGCAATTACATTGCAGCAGAGCCATTTTTTTTCAAAGTACAATTGGTAGGATAATCATATGAGAAAGATAGTTTCGGGGGAGTTAACAATGGCAAATTAGTGGCGACCCATGGGAAACGAAAATTGTATAAACCGGAAACAATACTCTCCTCGCCTTGAGAAGGAGAGGCTCCGGGGGCGAGGTAAATAAATCTATTTTCATAGTTGCCTATAAAAATAAATTGACAAAACACAAAAATAGAAACATTGACCGTAGAACAAAGGAGGAATGATAAAAAAGTCAAAATAGTTGCGGTGAGAAGCAAAATCTGTTCATAATGTCACTATGAACAGGCAGGTTACCGTTCGTCATAGTATGTGGTCAAAAAGGCCGGGAAGGAGAATGAGGGACTGTAACCGTACCATTCAATGACCTGCGAGGTCGGATAGGAGAATGGAGCGACACCGAAGAGGCCCTGTTCACAATACTTTTAACAGGGGGTACTATATGAAATATGTAGGAGTCGATTTACACAAGAATCAGTTTACGGCATATGATAGCAGTACAGGGCGCTACCGCAACTATGGCTCAAACGCAATTGGGATAATGAGTTTCATCCGTGATTGTAAGGATACTACTACGGGTGAACAGATAGTGGTAGGTGTTGAATCAACAGGGAACACACGCTATTTTAAACGTTTACTGGAAGCAGAAAGGATACAGGTCAAAGTTATTAATACGATGAAATTTAAAGTAATAACTGAATCAGTGAAGAAGACGGACAAACATGATGCATCGACAATAGCTGAATTTTTAGGAAAGGACATGCTTCCTGAGGCATGGCTATGTTCAGAATACAGTGAACGGCTACGGCGGTTATTACATGTTCGCAAGACATTAGTAAAAGCGATAGTAACAACAAAGAACCAGATACATGGGATGTTAACCGCATATGGATATGAAGATAAGAAGTCCTCGTTACAAAGCAAACGAGGGCGTCACATGATTATGAACACCCTCGCATCAACAGAAATAGGACTCGTAGTCCAGCTGTTGATGGATACGATAGAATCATTAAGCGAGAATGTCAAGAACATTGAGAAAAAGATTGAGGAACTGGTAGAGGGGGATACGCGCATAGAGCTTTTAATGAGTATACCAGGCTGTGGGCGTATAACAGCGTGGACAATACGAGCCTATACGGATGATATGAATCGATTTAAAAGTGCCCAGCAGTATGCAGCATATGTGGGGGTAGTGCCGTATGTGCACAACTCAAATACACTCATACGGCATGGGAGGATAACCAAACATGGGCCAGAACCGTTACGGACAGCATTTGTGCAATTAGTGATGGGAATAAACCGTATGCGGGCATTGCACAATTATCGAATTATGAAACGGTATAGATTCATAAAAGAAAACAAGGGATCAGGGAAAGCAATAATAGCAACTGCCAGAAAGCTAACGCATATCGTATGGCATATATTAACGAACAATGAACCATTTAATCCTGATTTGCAATTGAGGTCGTCATGGGAAAGTAACAGGCATGTGCAGTTTGAAGAAAAGCGATTTGCATAGCCTGATTACTATATAATTTTTTATAATTTTGAACAGGGTCTTAAAAATTTTTGACTTTTTATAGGAGAAGACAATATGGAAAGTTGCGGAATAAATATTGGTTCAACAAGCGTCAAGGTTGTTTTATGTAATAATAATGAAATACAAAAGTTTTGTGTTCTTCCTCATGAAGGAGATGTGCCGGGTACCCTTGGCAAAATAGTAGCCGGAATAGGAATTCCTGATAATGCTAAAGCGATAGTTACCGGTAATGAAGGGCGGTTTATGATAAATCTGCCCCGTGTTATTGAATCGGTATGCATTGAAGAGGTATTGCGCCATTTAGTAGTAGACCCTGTTGCAGTTGTTTCAATGGGCGGCGAAGATCTTGTTGTTTACACCATCGGTGAAGATAAAAAAATCAAGACCAGCTTCTCCGGTAATAAATGTGCTGCGGGGACAGGTGAATTTTTTAAACAGCAGTTAGCACGCATGGATATGACGCTGAACGATGTTGCATCCATCCCGGCAGATAGCAAGGTAATGAAATTATCAACCCGCTGCTCAGTATTTATGAAAAGCGACTGTACCCACAGGCTCAATAAAGGCGAAGCCACCAAAGGTGATATTGTACTGTCACTGTCCAATGTTATGGCTATCAAGGTTGTTGATTTTTTAAAGAAGGCACGTATACAAAAGGGCGTGGTTGTTCTGACCGGTGGTATTACACAAAATCCATTCATACTGCAATTTATTAAAGAAAAGCTCCCCAATGTTACCTTTTTGGTTCCTGAATCAGCTCCCTATTTTGAAGCCTACGGTGCTGCATTGCTTGCGCAAACATATGGGGAGTTAATTGGCGACAATCTATTTGAAAAACATACCGTCAGTTTTCCTCGTTTTGACAGCTTAACAAGTGCTCTTGATAAAGTAACCTATATTTCATCAAAACGGGGCAGGGCAAAGCCCGGTGGCGAATATATTCTGGGTGTTGATGGAGGTTCAACAACAACCAAAGCATGCCTCATTGATATACATACTCATGAGATAGTTGCTGATTATTATGGCAGAACACATGGAGACCCTGTAAAAGCGTTAAAGCAGTGCATTGAACAGATTAAACAGCAATTATATGAGCAGATAGGAGATGCTTCTATTACCATATCGCTTGCAGCAACAACCGGTTCGTCACGTGAGATACTGGGCGTTTTTTTAGAAACACCGGCAATCTATAATGAAATAATTGCTCATTCCGTTGGCACCACCTATTTTAAACCAGATATTGATACAATCTTTGAGATTGGCGGGCAGGATGCAAAATATGTATATTTGAAAAACGGAGTGCCTATTGATTATGCCATGAATGAGGCATGCTCTGCGGGGACAGGTTCATTCCTTGAGGAGTCAGCACAGGGTGACCTGAATATTGCCCATGCATGGGAAATAGGGGATATTGCTTTGCAGGCGGAAGAGCCGCTGAAGTTTGGTGAACACTGCTCAGCTTTTATAAACTCAGATATCCGGAAGGCAATACAACAAGGTGCAAGCAAGGAGGATATCACCGCTGGATTGGTTACATCAATTGTTGCAAATTATCTCAACAGGGTTGTTGGCAACAGAACTATTGGTAATGCCATTGTGCTACAGGGTGGAGTGGCAAAGAACAAAGCAGTACCGCTTGCGTTTGCCATGCTGTTGCAAAAAAATATAACCGTACCGCCTGATCCGGAGCTCATGGGGTGTTTTGGTGTTGCTATGGTTGCGTTGCAAAAGCTGCAGAGTGGATTATTGCAAAAGAAGCTATATTCGCTTGATGCAATAGTACAAACTGAAATTATTTATGAACGCGAATTTACCTGCAAATCATGTGACAACTATTGCCCAATACGGGTGCTGAAAGTCAATGGCAACAAATATATGTTTGGTGGGCGATGCAATAAATATGCCAATATGCGTAAAAAGCGTATCATCAATGATGATGAGGTTGTTGACTTTATTGAAAAACGGAATCAACTGTTATTTGAAGAATGCGCACCGCAGCCATTGACGGGCAGTTCTCCTATTCGTGTTGGGATACCTCTTTGCTTTTCAACCTACTCGTTGTGGCCATTGTATGCATGGTTTTTTTCACAATTAGGTGTGGCGATAGTTACTTCGGATGAAATTTCAGATGAAGGGAAAGCTAAAGCTGAAAGTGCATATTGCTTCCCGGCTGAAATAGCCCACGGGGCTGTAAAAAATATCCTTGATAAAGGTGTTGATTATATTTTTCTGCCACACATGAAAGAGATGAAAAGTTTTGTTGATGATGCACGGGCAACATTTTGTCCAATCACGCAGGGATTGCCATACTATATAGAAAAGGCGTTTGATGAATTGCCAGAAGAAAAAATTCTTTCACCGGTTATAAGCCTTAAGCTTTCAGATGCAATGACAGAACAATCCTTTGTTGATGTTGCCGTGACACTGGGATTTTCTGCTGAGCAGGGGATGAGTGCCTATCATGTTGCTCTGGATAAGCAAAAAGAATATTTTGTAAAAGCTCAAAAATTAGGGAAAGAGGCGCTTGAGTTTTCAAAGAGGTTGTCAAAACCTGCGATAGCGCTGCTGGGCAGACCATACAATGCGTTTACAAAAGATGCCAACATGGGGATACCAAAAAAATTTACCAGCATTGGTTATACTGTCATCCCCTTTGATATTATACCCTTTGATGACGAATCCATATTCCCCAATATGTACTGGTTTTATGGACAACTGGATATGAAGGCAGCTGTAAAGCTTGCCAATGAGGATAATATCTATGTAACTTTTATTTCAAACTTTTCATGTGCACCCGATTCATTCATGCTGCACTATGTAAAATGGATAATGGGGACAAAGCCATTTCTTATTCTGGAATTAGATTCACATACTGCTGATGCCGGCGTTGATACGCGTGTAGAAGCATTCCTTGATATTGTTGATGGATACCGGCAGAAATGTATTGATAAACAGGCAGAACGCTATGACAACGGCTTGCGTTTCATTATTGAAAATAATGGTCTTTTTGTAAAGAATAGCTATACCGGCAGTAAAATACCTATACGCAACAATCCGAAGGTAAAGGTTCTTTTATCTAACATGGGACGCCTGGGGGTTGAGCTTCTTGCTGCCTCGCTGCGTTCAACCGGTATCAATGCAGTAGCAATGCCTGTGCCTGATAACAGAACATTGCAGTTAGCACGGCAGTTTGTATCAGGCAAAGAATGTTTACCTTCGCATCTGGTTCTGGGCAGTGCATTGAACTTTTTTTCTTCCACACACTACCGGAAAGATGAAATATATCTTTTGTTTGTTCCTACAACACAGGGCCCATGCCGTACGGGGCAATATTTTGTTTTTTATCAAAATCTTTTTAAGGATTTACGATTGGAAAATGTGTGTGTTATTACATTGGATTCTTCAAATTCGTATAATGAGCTTGGATCACATTTTTCAAAACATGCATGGTGGGGTGTTGTTATAAGCGACTACATGAAAGATATTGAAACTTCGCTAAGAGCATGCGCTGAAGATCCGGTAAGTGCAATGGCATTGTACGACCAGTTGTGGCAGGAGTTGATATCGATTGCCGAGAAGGATGTGACAAAAGTTATACCTGCTTTACAAAGGATAGCTGCTGCCATACAACAAATACCATTAAAGAAAACTATCGAACAATGTCCCAGGGTACTGGTTGTTGGTGAAATTTATGTTAGGCGAGATGACTTTGCTGTTGATGAGTTGATCAAGCATTTCAGCACAAAAGGTATCATTGCAAAAGTTTCGGGCGTCAGTGAATGGATTTACTATTGTGATTTTATCCGGGAATATGAGTATAAAAAAGCAATCAAGGCCGCGCCGTGGTATAAAAAACTATTTATACCTGAAACAAAGAAATTGCTATTGTTTTACATTGAGCAGTGGTACAAACATGGTGTTGAAAACAAGATAAAGGAAGCTTTGATGCCTACCAGCCTGATTCCTGAAACACCTCATAACATGCATCACATTATGAAGATGTCACAGCAGCATTTTGTTAATCTTGAACTGCAGTCAGAGATTACTATTTCAAGCGGTGTTGCTGCAAGCGCAATGGAGGATGGCTATTCAGGTATTGTGAATATCTCACCATTTGCATGTTTGATAGGAAGGGTCATTGAAGGCATACTTACTCCATGGGCACGTACAAAAGGATATCCCATGATGTCAGTGGAGATTGATGGCAATGCATTGCCTCCTACAACACTGAATAAATTAGATATATTTATGCTCAATGTTATGCGATTTAAAAAGCAAACTGCAGAAGCTGCTATAGTGGATTACCCGGGCATGGAAAATGTAGCGGTCGATAGAAAGCTGGTTAAAGAGCTGTAGCACTAAGATTTTTTTGTAAATGCTATTGCCTCGTCCACAGTTGGGAAAACGGCAAAGAAATCAAACATTGCAGGCTGTTCTATCATTATTTTTTGTAAAAGGTCATCGGTTATGACAAGGAGGGCATATCCGCGAGTTTTCTTCCAGAATTGCAACGATTTCATTAAAACACCTATTATAGGGTTGGATACCTCTTTCACTGTTAATACATTGAGAATATAGTGCTGATGGTCAGGGTAGTTTTGCATATCTTGCTTGACAAATTCTAAGATTTCGTTAGCCTCTTCTTTGGTAAGGATTGGTTTTTTGATTGTTCCTAATAATATTTTTG
>DAOLVF010000105.1:0-6745 GCA_035420565.1 Spirochaetota bacterium
GCTGTCTTTTTTAAATCTGAAATTGATTCAATGATAGCAATGGATTGCATATCAACACGCAGCGACGGTAACGATATGCTAACACCCTGTTCAATGAGTTGTGGCACAATGATATTGAGCAGACTGACAATATTGGTATAATCGCCCACACTCAGCGAAAACAGCGATACATCATTAAAACCGGTTGACTGCAGTGTTGTAACAATAGCCTGTGCAACCCTGCTTACCTCAACCTTACGATAGGGCAATTCCCAGTAACCAGCATGACAAAATTTGCACAAATTTTTACATCCTCTGTCAAGCTGAACGGATACCCTATCCTGCACGCTGCGAATTGAAGGCACTACAGGGCGTGTTACCTCATAATCATGGAAACGCCGTTCCACACACTTATATACCGCTGGCGCTTTTATTGCAGTAAGGGCATTGCCTGTATACCCATACTCAACATCGCGGCTTACCAGTACGCCTTCAATCGCAGCAATCTTTGTCAACACCTCATCCTTCAATAAGTGTTTATCTTTTTTTTCAATAAGCACCTGCGCAATCCGGGTAATTGCCTCTTCGCCATCACCAACAAATATTGCATCAGCAAAAGGTAGAACCGGTGCAGGGTTGCTCATTGCCTCGCCGCCAATAATGATTAAAGGATAACTATCGCCCCTATTTTTTGCATACAAAGGGATAGTGCCTAAATCAATAACCTGTAAAATATTGGTGTATAAAAGTTCGCATGCTGCATTAAAGCCAAGCATGTCAAGCGCACACAGCGGCGTATAGGTTTCCAGCGTGTAAAGAGGGATGTTTGACTGCCGCAACTGGTTTTCAAAATCATGCTCAACGGCAAAGACACGTTCTGCTGCGGCATGTTGCATTCCGTTGATGGCATGGTACAAAATCTGAATGCCATTGTTGGACATGCCAACCTCATAGAGGTCGGGAAAACACAATCCCACTTTTACCCGTGCATGAGGCTTTACAACTGCATTCCATTCACCACCAGCATATCGCGCCGGTTTTGACACAGTGGTAAGCAGATTATATATTGTTTCTTCTGGTATCATATCCCATTTACTTATTGCTTGTTATTTATTGCCATAGTGTGCACAGTACTTTGCCAGTGCAACAAATTCATCAAGGGTAAGCTCTTCGCCACGAACCTTTTCATCAAAACCCAATTGGCCAAAAGCCTGTGAAATAAAAGCCTCGCTGTAGGTTGTATAGGGCGAACGTTTCAACGCTGTTTTCAGCATCTTTCGGCGTGCCCAGAACGCAGTTGCTACAAGCTGCTCAAACACCGCTTTTTCATCAGTATGAAGCATTACAGAATTTTTTCGGGTAAGCTTTACAAATGTTGAATACACCTTAGGCTCAGGGTAAAAGGCTTGCGGCGGTATATCAAATAATGTTTGAACAGTAAAATATAATCCAATCCCAACCGTAAATGCTGAATACATGGCACTTTTTGGTTTTGCTATAAGACGCTGTGCCATTTCTTTTTGCAGCAAAAAAAAACAATGGGGTGCTGTAAAGTTATGTGCTGCCGCAAAAATAATCTGAGAAGCTATATTATAAGGAAGATTACCGGTTAGTACAGTACATTCATCGTAAGGATTTGTTTTTAAAAAGTCATTATGTACGATTGTTACTCTGGAATTGTTAGCAAACCTTGATTGTAAAACCTCAACAAATCCAGCATCAATCTCCACCGCAATGACCTTCTTTGCATGTTCACTCAATCGTTGCGTAAGCACTCCCAGCCCTGGACCAATTTCAAGTATCACATCTTCGCTGCAAGGACTGATTGCAGTAACTATCGCCTCAATATATTTTTCATGAAACAAAAAATGCTGCCCATACATTTTGTTAGGAGCAAGCCCATATTGCTGAAGCCATGAAAGGATTTCTTTTTTATTCAATATACTTCTCTTTTTCTTTTCTGAGGCTTATAACACCATTGTCATGCAGTATGCGCATTACCCTTATAATATTGTCGCGAGCACTTTGAATTTCGGATAATCGCACAGGCCCCATGGCTTCCATCTCATTCATGATATCAGTTGCACGGTTTTTACTCATGTTGCGGAAAAACTTAAACCTTATTTCATCACCTGCTCCTTTCAATGCTCTGGCAATCATATAGTCATTATTGATTTCATCAATGAGGATGCGCATCTCAGTATTGGTAAGGGTAATTACATTTTCAAATGTAAATATGCGTGCACGTATCTCATCAGCAATTTGCGGCATGGTGGTTTCAAAATAATCAATAAGCTGTTTTTCCTGGTCACCACTTAAATGAGACATTATATCAATGAGCGCATTAAGACCACCTGCCTTTGAACTGGATTGCCCCTGATATCGGTACTCATCGTATTTTTTGCGTAGCACGCGCGATATCTCAAGCACCGCATCAGGTGAAGTGCGTTCCATCTTTGCCATGCGTAAAGTTACCTCTTTGGCAATATCGGTTGGTAAAAGCTTTATAACCTCAGCAGCCTTTGCAGCCGGCAGGTATGCCAGCGTAACAGCAATCGTCTGCGGATGTTCATTGTGCAAAAATGTTACAATTAACTCCGGGTCAATATCATTTAAAAAGCCAAAACCTTTTTCCAGATCCTTATGGGTTAATCGTTTTAAGATATCCTGAGCTTTATCCTGTCCAAAGGCTGCATATAATATTTCTTTTGCTACGTTTTGGCCACCAAATGTTATACCACGAGTTTTTTTAAGCTCAAGCAAAAACTGTCCTATCAAATCTTCTTTTTCCTGTGGTGACAGAACTTCGATTTTAGCAATCTCCGAAGCTAATTTTTGAATACTCTCGTCATCAAGAAACTTCATTATCTCAGAAGCAACTTCTGGACCTAATGCTACCAGAAGTGCCGCAGCCCTTTCTGCACCAGACATCTGGTCAATTGGTTTCACGCTTTATTACCATAACTTTTTTAAAATCTATAACATTCTGCGGACAAACTTCGGCACACCTGCCGCAGTTAATGCACAATTCATAATCAATAACAGCTAAAAAATCAACCACTTTAATTGCTGTATCCACATCGGGATTATCCTTAAAAACTTCCTCGCGACAGACCTTTTCGCAACGCCGGCATGCTGTGCAACCAACATTGCATCCTAACTTCATAACCGGCGCTTTTTGTTTGTTGCGGCACATCATATAAACATCAATGTTTTCACCTAAAAGGCTTATAATATTACGCGGACATGCTTCAACGCAGTTTCCGCACCCGGTACATTTTTCTGCATCAACCAATGGCAACCCTCGTTTGTCTAAATGGATAGCATCAAAGAGGCATGCACGGACACAATCACCCAACCCCAAACATCCATATTCACAAACCTTGAAACCGCCCATAACCAGTTGAGCAGCCGTACAGCTATGAGGACCATCATACATAAATCGTATCTTTGTTTCGTTAATACCACCCTGGCAGTGTACACGAGCAATACGTTTTGCTACTATCTCAGCTTCTATTCCCATAATCTGTGATATCTTTTGTGCACTCTCCGGACCGCCGACAGGGCAAAGGTTAATGGATGCACCCTTTTCAATTATATGTGTGGCATAACCAACGCATCCAGGAAAACCGCATGCGCCACAGTTGGCTCCGGGAAGTGATTCTACAATTTTCTCAATACGCGGGTCCTTTTCAACCTTGAGCAGTACTTTTGCCAGTGAAAGCAATATACCGCATACCAAACTCAATAGCGTTATAACAGTAATAGATGATACAGATGGAAAAAGCATATTGAACATAGTGTACCTCATCAGAGTATTATAAGGTGGTATTGTGTAACACAGTATATAAAAATGTCAATATTGTTGCAATTAAAAAATTGTTGCATTATTAGCATTATACCGATAGTATAACTAAATTCTAAGTTAATTATACCACGATCATGGCACAGGCAACATCACAGGACATAGTACACGAAATATTATCAGCAATCAACAGAAATCAGGAGATAGTTTTTGTCAGCTATTCTATTCTTGATGAAACAGAAAAAAATATTCAGTTTGCACTAAACAAGATACTTGAACGCCACAATAAATCTGACCTGTACACTCCTGTTTACTCCTCCTTAAAAGAGTTAGTTGCAAATGCAATTAAAGCCAATGCAAAATATATACTTATAGAAGAAGGGGAGATTAAAGATCCCAATGATATTATGGAAGTGGTTAATAAGGTTAGAAATATACTTAATGAAGAATCGTTGCTTCTCTATGGAATTAAGGCAAAACAATACAGGTTATCAACACGAATTTATCTAAAGCCGCAAACAACACGATTGACCATTGAGGTTATCAACAACTTACCGGTACCTCAAAAAGAGCTGGAACGCATGCGTGAAAGAATTGAACGGTCATCTTACTATGACAGCATAGCCGATTTTTATCTTGAAAATCCTGACCCTACCGCAGAAGGCATGGGGCTTGGGCTATCCATGGTTGTAGTACTATTAAAAAGCGTTGGGATACCATACACCAATTTTACATTATATACTGATTTTAAATCAAAGACAGTTGCCCGTATAATAATACCCCTTATATAGTTTTTTCTTCAAGATAAGCCATGATCATTTTCATACATGTCTTTGCCATATGATCGATATTGTAAAGTTCATGATTAAACGTCCACTGTATGGCAACATTCATAACCATAGCCACAATGGCATGAGCTGTATTATCAGCATGTACCTGTTTAAATACACCTGATGCGATACCATCCTCAATGACCTTGATTACTTCATCACAAAGTTGCTTATATATCTGGGTATTAATATATTTAACCCGCTCATGTATGGGTATCTGCGCCCAGAAGTCAACCAGCACTGTATAAAACGCAGGGTGACGTTTAGCAGTTATAATAAAAGCAATAACAATTGCTCGTAACCTGCGTTCCGGGGTACGATACTTTGAAGAGCGTTTATTAATATTTTTCTTGATAATGATGTAAATCTGCTCCAGAAGATACAGCAGTATATCCTCTTTAGATTTAAAATAGTGCAGTACACCTCCCTTTGAAAGTCCTGCATTTTTTGCAATATCATCCAGGGTAAAATTATTATACCCTTTAGCAGATATAACCTCATAAGCAGACTGGGTAATCTGTGTTTTGCGTAATTCCTCTTTTTCAGC
The DNA here is from genome assembly GCA_035420565.1 of Spirochaetota bacterium. Taxonomy (GTDB): domain Bacteria; phylum Spirochaetota; class UBA4802; order UBA4802; family UB4802; genus UBA4802. The sequence goes on from DAOLVF010000105.1 coordinate 5,162, forward strand.
ACGAGCATGGGGTTTTAATCGTGGCATTGAATTTTCCTTTTTGTTTTATATTCCATATGTTTTCATGGTACATAACAATCTGTACAATGTAACAAATATATTGTTTATACAATTATGGCTATTTTAAACTTATTTGTAAAGTTTTTTTAACAAAATTTATAAAAAATGCGGAGATATTTGTAACCGACTCAGGACTTCTTTGCCATTTGCCATACCCATGGGATTTTTGCTATAAAATTTAAAAAAATAATTTTTACTTGCATGCTCATAGTATTGTAAGCATAATGTTCATTCACCCGAATATTACAAAAAGGATAACCATGCAATGAGCGATATTGTCATTAAAAAAAGTTATGAGGCAATAAACAATAAGATAAAAAAAGGTGAGGCTGTTGTTGTAACTGCCGATGAAATGACCAGCATTGTAAAATCCCATGGGTATAAATCAGCATTTAAAAAGGTTGACGTTGTTACCACCGGAACGTTTGGCACAATGTGTTCCAGCGGTGCATTTATTAACTTTGGGCATACCCGTCCCAAGATAAAGGCATCAAAGGTGTGGCTTAACGATGTGGAAGCATACGCAGGGCTTGCTGCCGTTGATATCTACATAGGAGCAACACAGGTACAGGAGGATGATCCTTTAAACAAGGTTCATCCCGGCAGATTTAAATACGGTGGTGGGCATGTTATTGAAGATTTAATAGCCGGCAAACCTGTAAAATTAAAAGCAAAAAGTTACGGAACCGACTGCTATCCCCTCCGTGAATATGAAGCAACGGTAACCATCAATGATCTGCGCGATGCTTTTTTATACAATCCGCGCAATGCCTATCAAAACTATAACTGCGCAGTTAATCAATCCAAAAAGACTATCTACACCTATATGGGCATACTGCGTCCCAATATGGGGAATGCAACCTATTCAAGTGCCGGACAGCTTAGTCCGCTGTTAAATGATCCGTACTATTGGACCATTGGCGTCGGCACAAAGATATTTCTGGCTGGCAGTGTGGGTGCAGTTACCTGGCGTGGCACACAGCATAGCCCCAACGAACCGCGAAGCGAAAACGGCGTGGTTACATCAGGCGCCGGCACAATAGCTGTCACAGGTGATATGAAGCACATGACAACGCAGTTTATAAAAGGTGCATCCATTACCGGTTACGGATGCAGTCTCATGGTTGGGATTGGCATACCCATACCCATTTTAAATGAGGATTTAGCATTTTTTACCGGCGTTTCGGATGATGCTATTTACTGCCAGGTGGTTGATTACGGTTATGACTATCCAAATGCCATCAGCAGATCTATTGCCCAGGTAAGCTATGCACAGTTAAAATCAGGATTTGTTGAAATTGCCGGCAAGCGTATCCCAACAGCTCCGCTTTCAAGCTATCCAATGGCAAAAAAAATAGCCGACATTTTAAAAGACTGGATTGTGCAGAGGCAATTTACGGTTGGCGAGCCGCAGATACTGTTGCCAACCGTTCCGTACCAAAAACATCATGAGTAAACTAAACTGTTACAGCACCATGAGCATACAGTTATGAACAACACATTGGCATACAGAGCACTGATTCA
>DAOLVF010000106.1:0-6564 GCA_035420565.1 Spirochaetota bacterium
TTTTCAAAATATTCCTGTACTCAATAATAGCATTGCTCTGCTGATTAGCATATAAGTATGATGCAGCTAAAAACATCCTTCCTTCACTATTGTCAGAGACACCTTTTAATTTAACAAGTTCAAGCCCTTCTTCAGTATGACCACTTTTGATAGCTATCAATGAATACAATCGAGCATTGTCTATCGATAGTTTATTTATATTTGATACTTTTTGAATAATAGTATATATCTCATTAATAGGATAAAACCTGCTTGCATAAAGTGATGAGGCAAGAATAATCCTTGTAGTATCATCTATCGATGATCTGCCACCAAAAGCTAATCCTTTATTAATTGCTTTAATAGCATTGATCAAATTTTGTTTTGCTTCATCAGGGATTGTATCCAGAGTATTTTCATCATATAATGCATATACAGGAATATTGCTGATAGAGGATGCATATAAATAATAAACCGTTCCCAACAGATAATAAGCATCAGTACTTGAAGGATTACTCTCAACATACTTTTTTGCAGCTATACATAAATCTTTCAATTGTCCCTGTCGCTTTATAGTATCATTTTGTCTCATTGCCATCTCAACTTTATAATGCAATTTATTTAATGTGTATTTCCAGAAAAAGATGTATTGATGGTATTCATGCACAATATAAATAACTATCGCCACTAAAAGGATATTAATAATTAATTTTGTTGTATTTCTTTTTCGCTGTTTTGATTTGTATCGATAATACATACTTGTTAACCATCCTGTTTGTGAGATTCAACAAACTGTTTATACTCATTTTCAATAAATGATAAAATATCGGATTCATTGTTGAGAAGCAAACAATTAACACCCTGTTTACCTTTTAACGTAAAAAGCATATAGTTATCATATACTTTTAAATTATTTATTCTATAGAAGTCATAGCGATAGAGTTTATTATTAATAGCAATATTGATGCCCTGCTGTTTATATCGCAAAGTCCCGGCTCCTATCCTTGTTAATGAACTCCAATTTTCTGAACGCATACCGCTTCCAATATCCCCAATAGTTCCGCTACTATCGACATACATAACAACATCAACATCATCATTCTTGTTGTTATTTTGCTGTGATTGTTCATCTATAGAAATAACTTCTGATTTTGGATTGCTCCTTGCAGGTGTAGTATCAATCGTTGTTTCATCTTCTGGTATAGAATCAAAGTCTATATCAATGTCAGGTATGTCATCAGAATCCATTGTTTTATGGTATTGCTCCTTGCCATTGTGCATGGAGTGTGATGACATTTCAACATCAAGATTAGGCACATATCGGTCATGAGGAATATTGGACATAATGGTATGCTCAAAAAATTCCGAATAAAGTACAACTATGACACCCACTATGACACTGATTACCGCAATGTATAAAACAACCATAATACTATCCTGTATAGTTCACTGGAATTGCAACATGAATGATTAATAAAGAAAACCACCCATCATTATTGTCGAAAGATAAATTTTACAAGTCAAGGATTAATTCAAAAAAATTACCGCATTTTCCATAAACCTGCTTTCAGGTAGGGTTCCTTATAATAGGGGAAGTCATCAGGCTCATGTTCTAAAAATTGCAGTTCCCAGTTACCGGGATGTAATGATATATACTCATCATCTGAAATTGAAATGGTATTGATAGTGGTAAGGATGTACCCATCTGAAACAATGGGAGCAATCAACGATAAAAATTCGTTATAATGTTTTTTTACACTGAAATTGTGTCCTTTATTTCTGGAAAATGTAGGTGGATCAAAAATCACAAAATGAAATGTATCATTATGTTTTGCAGCATATTGTAAAAATTTTTTGCAATCCATAGCAACAAAGTCTCTATTATCATCCTTGATGTGATTGAGCATATAATTTTGTTTAGCCCTGTATAACACGCTTTTCGACATATCAACATTGACTGCATGGTGTAATCCATTTTTCAATGCATGGATCGCAAATATACCGGTATAGCTAAAAAGATTACAGAGCTTTCCACCGTTTGCATAATATGGTGCTAAACGCTGTCGCACTCCGCGCATATCAAGAAAAAGCCCTGTATTCTGGCCATTAATCAGATCAACACCTGCAACAATGTCATTTTGTTTTGCTATCAAAGGTACCGGTGGCAGTGTTCCTGTTATACACACGCTTTTTCGTGATTCTGCAATTTTTTGAGGATCATTAACTTTACTCCTATCTTTTAACAGAACACCCTTTATTGCTCTATTGCAACATGCCAATATTTTTATACAATGATCGCTTATCCCATGATATTCCTGATACAGGGAACTATCGTACACCTGTAATAAAAGATAATCATCATAGTAATCAAGTATCAGTCCATAGCAACCATCACCCTGTCCATTAACCAGACGGAACGCATTGGTGATAGTTTGCTTCAACAGGTTTTCCCGTTTATAAATTGCTGTTTCAATGTTTTTATAGATGGACATCTATCGCTGCAAACAGGCAAGGATTTCGTTTATACGTTTTTCCAGATTTATATAATCGCCATGTTCTATCAGGTAACTATCGACAATATATGACAAACCACATGCAACTACCTTTGGCAACGATAAATACTCAGCAATATGAGCAGGTTTAATACCACCCGTTGGAATGATTGAAAATGAAAATTGAGCAAACGGTTCAACAATAGCTTTGAGGTAGTGCACGCCACCACAATACTCAGCAGGAAAAAATTTCAAAACATCAACGTGCATTTGCAGTGCATGAGCTAATTCGGTAGGAGTTGTAAAACCAGGTATATAATATATATTTTTATTTTTGTGCGATAGTTCTATTAAAGAATCACTTACACATGGTGAAACAATAAACATTGCTCCAGCATCCACTGCTGCCTTAAAATCGTCATGAGTTATGACACTGCCAGCACCAATCATTGCATCAGGAAATGTATTTTTTAGAGCAGTAATGCAATCAAGCGCCTGCGCCGTTCGTAATGTAACTTCAATACAACGTATACCGTGTTGCATTAAAAGCTCAAACATCTTGAGCGTTCTGGCAACATCATAAAAAACGCCAATGGGGATAATAGGAATGCTAAACTGTAATGACATGATTAATAATTTTAATTAATTTTATAAAGAAAATCGGGGGTATCGCAATTCAATTTTATTTCCATCAGGATCAGTAAATACAACCAGACGCCCTTTCCGGATATTTTCAGGTCCGTAAACTATTGTGATATTTTTTTCCTGTAATTCATCCAGAGCATCATCAAAATCTTCTTCATCGATATAGAAACAGATATTATTTTTCAAATTTTCGGGCGCTTTAAAATCTTTTACTTCAACAAGCTTTAATAAAATATCACCAACACGTATATATGCTTCATCGGTATTGCTTACACGCTCAATTACCTCAAAGTCAAACAAATCACTGTAAAAACTGATTGCATTATCCATGTCGGATACCGTAACACCAATATAATCAATATCTTCAATTACTATCATTTCGAATTCTCCTTATTATCATAATTTTTTACTGTATTTTCACATCACATTAAATATATATGCTCATTACTCCATAAACACTTCCTGCTATCACTTATAAAATTTGTTTACATCCTGTCAATTATTTAAACCACAGTGCATAAAAATTTATTTAACAGTTTACTCTACCGTAACACTCTTTGCCAGATTTCTTGGCTGATCTACATTGCACCCGCGCAATACCGCAATGTGGTATGCTAACAACTGTAGTGGAATCACCGTTAAAAGTGGGGATGCAATTTTTACAGTAGCCGGCACATAGAAAACATGATCGGCAAACTTATTTATCTCTTCATCACCCTCGGTGGCAATAGCAATAATTTTGCCTTTTCGTGCTTTTACCTCCTGCATATTGCTTATAACTTTTTGATACACCTCATCTTTTATAGCAATAAAGACAACCGGCATATTTTCATCGATAAGTGCAATAGGTCCATGTTTCATCTCAGCAGCAGGATATCCTTCTGCATGAATATAGGATATTTCTTTTAACTTCAATGCACCTTCAAGAGCAACAGGAAACTGTATACCTCTTCCCAGATAAAGAAAATTGCGGTGATGTTGATATAATGTTGCTATTTCTTTAATTTCATCATTTTTTCCTAATATTGATTGTACAAGTGCAGGTACCTGTATCAACTCCTGTAATAATTCACGGCCTGCATCAGCAGTCATAAATCTGCGGCGGGCTAAATAAAATGTTAAAAGTATTAAAACAGTTATCTGCGAAGTAAACGCTTTAGTAGATGCAACACCTATTTCAGGCCCTGCATGTATGTACACCCCTCCATCACTTTCACGAGCTATGGTACTTCCTACAACATTGGTAATGCCCAGCACCCTGACACCACGTGCCTTAGCTTCACGCATCGCTGCCAGGGTATCAGCCGTTTCACCTGATTGACTTATAACAATAACAAGATCACCTTTTTCAAGGATTGGGCTGCAATATCTGAATTCTGAGGCATATTCAACCTCAACAGGTATTCGGGCATATTCTTCTATTAAATACTCTCCAATAAGTCCTGCATGCCATGAGGTACCACAGGCTATAAAAATAATACGTTTTATACTATTCAACTCATCTTCAGTAAGCCGTAATCCATCCAAACGGGTTTTACCCTCATCCAATACTATCCGTCCCCTGAACGCATTCTGAATTGTCTCGGGTTGCTCAAATATTTCCTTTAGCATAAAATGGGGAAATCCCTGTTTTTCTATATATGCAATATCCCAATCAATTTTATTGCTGTGCTTTTCCAATTCATTTTTTCGTAGATCAAATGTTCGTACAGTATCTTTTGTTATTTCTACTATTTCACCATCTGAAACATACATGACATTCCGTGTATGTTCAACGATTGCACTGGCATCAGAAGCCACTATCATTTCGCCATCGCCAATACCAAGTATCAGCGGACTCCCATTCCTGGCAGCTACCATTTTGTTGGGTTCTTTTTTTGATATAATAACAATACCATAGGTTCCTTCAACCTTGGTTAATGTTTTCTGTACTGCATCGACAAGTGACATGGTTTGGTGATAGTATTCAATGAGATGCACTAAAACTTCGGTATCTGTTTCACTTTGAATAGTGTGACCATGTTCAATGAGTACTTTTTTTATAGCACCATAATTTTCTATGATTCCATTGTGAACCAACGCGATATCACCTTTACAGTCACAGTGTGGATGGGCATTAATATCATTTGGCTCACCATGTGTTGCCCATCGTGTGTGCCCTATACCAACTGTACATCTATTAAATTTTTCATAATCTAATCTTTTAATAAGATCAATAACCTTACCCTTTTGCTTCTGAATTATCAATTCATCTCCTATCAACGTAGCTATCCCTACTGAGTCATAACCACGATATTCTAATCTTCTCAAACCATTGATAAGAACCTCAGCAACATTTTTACTACCTATATAGCCTACAATACCACACATGAAAAACTCCCAAAAAAAGATTTTACTATAAAGAAGAATTATACCATGCCATTCTGAATGACGAAGCCCTTTATGTCATTCTGAGAAAGCGTTAGCACCCAAAGAATCTTTCCTTTCAACAGCTTGATTTTCTTCATCAGCCTCAGAGTGACAGCACACTATATTTCATCGTTTAAAAAAAGCAAAGCATTTTTATATTAAAAAAAGTGGGGCTGCATGCCCCACTATCATCATACTTCCACTATTGCTTCAGCTGGGCACACATCAATACATGTGCCGCACTCTGTACAAATATCGTTATCTATGACATAACGATCATTTCCTTCAGAAATAGCCTGAGATGAACATTCAGAAGCACATGTTCCACACATTGTACAATCTTCAGTAATTTTATAAGCCATGGACTCCTCCTGTAAAGTTTAAATAAAAACCATTCAACTGATTACATTATTACAAAAATTATTTTTATGTCATATATGTAGCACATCAGAATTTGTAAATCAAAAATAATCGTATGTATCCTCTTGTTACCAACATCATATATCACTTACTATTATTACAATAAAGCTTTCACTTTATTTTTAATTGAATTATATAAATCATTTTTTTATGTAATACAATTAAACAAATAGTTAAAAAAATTTTTTATTTTATACCTAATAGTCGGTTTATGAATTGACTTTTTTTTGTAATCAACTCATTTTGATTCTAAAGTGTTTATTATTAAAAAGTGAGTGATAATTCACTCACTTTTGATGAGCACAATTCTATGATTTTGAATTATATATTGATCAAAAGGAGGTTCCAATGAAGTTTATTTCAAAAATATGCCTTATTATGCTTATTGTGTTTACAACATCAACAATCTTTGCAGGGCAATGGGTTTATAAACCAATGAGCATTAATGCCCAGAAGGGAGATGTTATTCTTTCAACCAGTCCGGGATTTATTATGGATTTACTTGCAATATTGGGTTGCTACTGGAGCCATAGCGGGATGACTGTTGATAATGGATTTAACATTCGCCACAACACCATGTATGTTAGCGATATCCCTATTGAATACAACAAAATATGGT
>DAOLVF010000107.1:0-2952 GCA_035420565.1 Spirochaetota bacterium
GAATCATTTACATTAAAATAGAAATAGCAACCGCAATGTATATACAGGAGCTATTATTTGGCGATAGTTCCTGTATATGCAATTTTTATCTTCTATTTCACGGTTTCTTTATATAATGCCTTTGCAATTCTTTCAGAAGCACCCTGATATCCTGCCATGTTTCAGCATATTTTACTTTTTTTATCCATGTATGTTGTATTACTACCCAACCATCAGAAAATTTTTCAGGATATATCCAATTATGAAATTCTAAAAGCAATGTGCTTAACTGTGAAGGTGTGCGTGCATTTATTACTTCAAAACACCATGCCTGTTGCCTATCCTTAAATCCTTCTTTAACATCATCCCATGGCACATATTGTTCAAAAGTAATCAATTCTTTTTTTACTGTACTATCTTCTCTTTTATTTACTGTTTTAAAATAATTAGTTTTCAAAACCTCAAGACTGGCTATAATATCATCATAGGTTTTTGAATGTGCTGTTTTCAGTATCCAGTTATCTTTTACAATTTTCCAGTCATCTCCCAACCTATCAGCTATAATAAAATTCTGTAATTCAACAAGCAATCTGCCCAATTCATCAGGCGTTTCAGCATTTAAAACATCATTATGCCATGACTTTTGACGTGTCTTGAAAGTATCGTATACATCTGACCATGGTATTGATTGTTCAAAGGATAGTATGCTGTTTTTACTGTTCTCACTGGCAATGACTGGTAATGCTACCAAAACCAGTAACATCGTTATTATTCTTTTCACATATACCTCAAACTTTGAATTGATGTAATATGACATATGCTTAAAACATTTACAATCATCCAATAAAAAATAGTTTCACAAACTATTTACGGGTGTTGTAGTAGTGCAATATTTATTCTTCTATTATTCTTCGAGATATCCCCTGGTTTTTCAATATCGTTCAATTATTTTTTACTTAGCGTTGTTATTTACATATTGTTTTTGTATCAATTCCTTTTTAGCATACGTAACACTGCATTTTTTTGTCCCAGAATACTCCTTTTATTCATTCCTTTTTTTATTTTTTTACCATTTCCAGATACGATTGTGTTATAAACTGTGACAGTCCTAACTGTTTTGCCATGGCAAACAGCCTTTTTTCAGCTTCATCTCTGTTATTGCTTATCATCTCCAGTTCAACAAAGGTACCAAGATTGCTTACATCATCACAGCAAACGGTAACCTCGCTTAATAAATAAACTTCCCTCTTTTTTTGCACTCGCCCGTATAATTGAAATCCAAGCCGCAGCAGTATCTCCTGCAATGCATCGGCATCAGTTATTTTCATCTCTTTTTCATAACGTGTTTTGCTTTTTCCTCCCAGCCTGGGTCCCTTATAGGTAAAATAATATGCATCATTTACCTTCCGTATTCTCAACGCCTCATCGGTTTTTGCAAAATCACGAGATGGATGAATAAAATAGCTGTCATCTTCAATGCCAAAAGATAACAATGTTCCACCACAATCAACTATCTTTTTTTTTACTTCATCAAGGTTGTCACATTTTGATTTTATTTCTACTTCTAACATAGTATTTAACATAGCATTATTGTGTTTAATGTCTTCGTAATGGACCGGTAACCGATATGCCATCACTGCCCAGAAAACGTTTACGCTGTCCATTAACCAATATATGAATTCCTTCAACATTATCAAACTGCGTTGCTGTGTACACAATCTGATCAAGACGATTCATCAAAATATTTCCTGCTGCACCCTCTTCCAATGCACTGTTGAAATTAATAAAAGCAATATTGTTAATTATTGAAACATCAATAACCTTGAGTGTTGATGGAACGGCATTTACCAGCCCCTTTTTCTCTTCATTTGCGGTTGGACCTTTTGCCAGTTCTTCAAGTGCACTCTTCACCGGAGTATGGGCATTTACCATACGCACAACAGGCATCAACTCAATATGGTCAGTCTTTTCATTGTAATACAAAAAATAAACTTTTGCTGATACGGTAACTGCTTTTTCCTTTTCTTTTGGCGATAGTTGTTGTGTATGAGGCTTTTCTTTTATAGTATCGCTGGCTTTATTCATTGTTGCATTGCTGTCTTTTTTTCCCAGCTTCCTGTCATCAGGAGGCACTTCAACTTTTGTTATGCTTTTACGGTTATTCTTTTTATCAAAAATATTTTTCAATGAATCCGATTGCAAAGAAAGTAAAAATATAAGCCCTGCAGCTAAAGCCATAATGACAAGGATATAGGGAGCATTAGACGATGAGCCGCGTTTAACCTTCTTAGAACCTGATGCCTTTTTTGTTGCAGAAGATTTTCCCTTTTTTTTAGTTGCCATTATCCTTCCCTAAAAATACAATCAAAATGCAATTATAGAAATATCATCATACAGTATGCTAATTTAGATATTCATCGCATGCTGGAATTACTAGATGTAATAAACCATACTCATAACAAATATTGCAACTAATTATTTTGAAATTGTAGTATTTTTAGTATATATTGCAAACATAATAATGCTAAGTATTTTTTTAATCAATCATATTCTATAATAGTACAATAATGGCTCAACCATCAAACACTCTGGAACAGATTATCGAGAACATCCATGCAGGTGATGATAGTACCCGCAATAAAGCATTTGAAGATATAATTGAATGCGGGAGTGAAGCGATAGTTCCTTTAATTACATTACTTGCTCATACCGATGATCAGATACGTGACAGTGCTGTATGGGCGCTATGCCAGATGAGCAATGTAGCCGGTCCAATCCTTATACAGGAACTATCAAACAAAAATCCTTTAATACGCGAATCAGCAAGCTTTTGCCTGGGTATATGTAAAAATACAAACGCATCACAAGCACTGCTATTGCTTCTAAAAGACGAAAACGAAAAAGTGCGTGAAACAGCAGCATGGTCGCTGGTGAAGATTGGGGTTGATGACGAAAATACTGTAAAGCAAATTA
>DAOLVF010000107.1:3052-6496 GCA_035420565.1 Spirochaetota bacterium
GCATGGTCGCTGGTGAAGATTGGGGTTGATGACGAAAATACTGTAAAGCAAATTATTGCATGCCTTGATGATGAAAGTATACTGGTAAAGGACACAGCACAGTGGATATTAGAGCACATTGGCGAATCAGCATTTGAACCTTTGTTCCAAAAACTTATGGAATCATCATCCAATAGCGAGCGGATCATTCATATCCTTTCCATAATATCATCTGACAAAATTGATGCCTTGCTGCAATTGCTGGAAACCACACAGGATATTCAAAAACTATCATACTTAATTCAACTAATAGGACAACTGCGTGATCCACAATCCATAGAGTGCCTTTTACCGTTTCTCAATCATAGCAACAGGCATATCATAACACACACCGTTGAAGCCCTCATTAACATTGGCGAATTAACCATAGAACCTCTATTTGAAAAGTTGGAACAGGGTAGTATTTCCCCAACCAATGAGATGATGCCCCTTTTTATACGGCATAAAAGCACATCGGTTCCTCAACTTATTGCCATGCTACAATCCAGCAATAATAGTTTACGCATCTTTGCCGCTCGTGCTTTAGGTGTCATCGAAGATAGAAGGGCAATTGAGCCATGCATCACGGGACTAAAAGACAGCAACATATATTTTGTAGAAGCATGTGCCCGTGCATTGAGCGCTTTTACCAATAAGCTTATCATTAAACCATTAACCGATTGTATTATGGATAGCAACTATCCTATTGTTAAATCCAATGCCATTGATGCATTAGCCGGTGTCCTTGACAGTAAAGCAGCATTGCAATTATTGCAAAAATTTACTGAAGCATCTCTTACAGTTAAAAAACGATTACTGCAACTTGCATCATACTATCCATCCTCTGAAGCTGAAGAACTTTTACAGCAAGCCCTGCTTATAGATGATGACGAATGTAAAATGATAGCCCTTCAGGGATTACGAAAAATAGGCACTGAAAAATCTATTGAATGTGTACGGGATGCTATCATCAAAGAAAATCCGTATATAAGTGATGAAGCCCGCTCAGCGTTAAAAGAAATAATTGAAAGAAAACAACGCGAAATAAAATAAAAAACTTGATAAATTTTACATTTATACTTTAACTGTATAAATCATCATTATATTCAAATATCAGGAGTTATGACTATGGCAATGAATATAAAAGAAGTAATTTTATATGACGCTGATTCATTAGAATACTCTGGTAAAATTCTGGTAGATGGCAATAACTGGCAGTTTTCAGAAGTTTCAAATAATTTTCTGGTTACCTTTACAAAAGGCATGCAGTTAAAAGCCATGCTCCAGTGTCTTATATCGTTCAATATTGTGTATGATATTATTGAATCGTAAGGTAACCATAATGGATAATCACCTATCACATGAAACCATACTCACTATAATAAAATTTCAGAAAAGTGAAATAACCGAATACCATATCTATAACATTCTGTCATCACATATTAAAAATCACCATAATGCTCGTATCTTAAAAAAGATAGCTGATGATGAAAAAAAACATTATGATTTCTGGAAAGGCTATACTCACTCTGAAGTAAAACCGGATCGCTTTAAGATTGCAAAATATTATATTATTTCTCGCTTATTTGGACTTACCTTTGGCATCAAACTTATGGAACGTGGCGAAGAACAGGCACAGGTTGCATACAAATCACTGGAATCCGCCATCCCTGAAATAAAGAAGATCATCAAAGATGAACATGCACATGAAAAAGAACTGTACATATTGCTTGAGGAAGAACGTCTTCAATATGTAGGATCAATAGTATTGGGTTTAAATGATGCACTGGTAGAGCTTACCGGCACCTTAGCCGGGCTTTCATTTGCACTGGCTAATACCCGTCTTATTGCTCTGGCTGGGCTTATTACCGGTATTGCAGCTACGCTATCAATGGCAGCTTCAGAATATCTTTCTAATAAGGCTGAAGAAGCAAAGGATGCACTAAAATCTTCTATTTATACCGGCATTGCCTATATCATCACTGTTGTTCTACTGATTTTACCATATTTTATAGTAACTCACTATTTAGTTGCACTTATCATTACTGTTGTAATTGCGCTTTTAATAATCTTCTTATTTAATTACTATATTGCCATAGCAAAAGACCTTAATTTTAAAAAGCGGTTTTTTGAAATGGCTTTTATCAGCATAGGTGTTGCATGTATTTCTTTTGCAATTGGTTTTGTTATTAAACAGTACATTGGTATTGATATATAACCTTTACTGCTGTGGCATTTTATTTTTGTTCCAATCATCGTGCAAAAAATATTTTTGCTGGAATACTTTTGCCGCTTCCTCTTCCTCTTTTGTCATATCGCTTTTGTGTAATGAAACATTAAAAACATCGCTGAACGCAGTAACTATTGCATCAATAACCTTTTGGTACAATGCTTCTTTTGACTCATAGTCAATGAGTTCTGCAATGGTAATGACCGGTTTATCGCTGGTTTGCATTGCTCCAGGATTAACCGTTAAATACTGAAACATCGTATCGGTATTGGTGGCAACAAGCATGGTACCGTGTTGTTGCAGCACAGTAGCTTTCCTTGTTTGCGCACTCCCCGATATTTTTTTGTTGCCCACAATAATATCATTTATTGGACGATACAAAGCGTCAATCCCCAGTGATGATAATGCCATTACAAAAGGCTGTGAAATGATTTTATACGAATCGGGTATGCTTATTCCGGAAAATACGCCTTCAATAGGATGGATAAGACAATAGGTAATCTCTTCATGATGGAATACGGCACCGCCACCCGTTACCCGGCGAATAATGGGTACATTATCATTTCTGCACAGTGCAACATTTACCTCGTTATCCATATCCTGAAAATATCCTATACTAACCGCAGGTTTATTCCAGCGGTAAAGCCTGAGCGTAACCTCCCCCTCTTTTAGGTGTTGCAGCAGTGCACTATCAACAGCCATATTCCACGATGGTTCACACTCGGGATGAATGATAAGTCGCCATTTATTTTCCATTTTGTGTTTATGCCTCCATGGTATTATGAGCGATAGTAGCTCTGGAAAACATTTCACCCGCTCTATACGAGCTTCGCACCAGCGGGGCTGCCATAACTTTTGAAAAACCAATCGTGTACGCTATTGCTTCAATCCGTGAAAACTCATCCGGCGTATAATATTTTTGTACCGGATATGCCCCTTTATGAGATGAACAGTACTGCCCAATCGTCATGATTTCACAACCCGTTGAGCGCACATCTCGCAGGGTTTGCACAATGTCATCAAGCGTTTCGCCAAATCCAATCATAAGCCCTGATTTTGCTGTAAATCCATATTCAGTAACTATCGCCAATAGCTTTAATGAAGCCCTGTAATTGCCCCTTGGTCGTAATGTTGTATAACAACTTTGAGCCACCTCAATATTATGGTTTATAACATCCGGTTTTGCAGCCATTATT
>DAOLVF010000108.1:0-6340 GCA_035420565.1 Spirochaetota bacterium
CAGTTGTACGGTAAAAAATCCATACAATCCCAATCAAATAAGGGAGATATCGCTACTGCCCGAAGATGTTGAGGCGATAGTATTCTGGACTCGCTATCCTGCCCCGCTATTGCAATACCTTGATGAACTGGATGGCAGGGGATATCACTCTATATTTTTATTTACCATCACCGGCTATCCTCAATGGCTTGAAACTCATTCACCGGAACTATCGCAGAGCATAAAAATCTTTAAAACGTTAAGCAACACAATTGGAGCGCAAAAGGTTATATGGCGGTATGACCCAATAGTTTTTTCACAGGAATTGGATTTTGATTTTCATATCAACAACTTCAGTGCTATAGCATCCAAACTGCACCACCATACCACACGAGTAATTGTCAGCATCATGGAGCCTTACAGGAGCGTGATTAAACGCATTACCAAACATCTTGGCGATAGAAATATAGTATTAAATCCCTTTGAAGATTATAACGCAGAACAGATGGAACAGTTTTTTTCTTCGCTATCAACCATTGCACACGAGCGAAGCATGCACCTACAGAGCTGTTGCAGCGAGCTTTCACTGTATGGAATAAGTAATGGAGCGTGCATAGATCAGCAGTTGCTATCGAATATTTTTAGCATTCAACTTAATGTACCCGGAGATGCTCATCAGCGTAAAAACTGTCTGTGTGCAAAAAGTGTCGACATAGGAGCATATAATACCTGCAGGTCTGGATGTTTATATTGTTATGCCAGCAGGTGATTTTATTTTTCAAATCTGAACGAACGTACAATTGTTAAAAAACGTTCTTCATAGCGTCCAAAGGTATGTGGCAATCCGGTGCAGGTAATGACGTATGCTCTGTTATTATTAATGATATAATATTGCAATGCTTTGAGCTTTAAGCCACTCATTGAATAGGTAAATCCCAGTATCATAGCTTTCTTTTTAGCAAGCCATGTATAGTTTTTATATAAAAGCCTGTAATCTGTAGAATAGCTTTTCATGTTCTTTTGTGATATTTCAAAATATTTTTCAAGGGTTACATCATCACCAGCATACTCTGTTGTTATGGTTATGTTTTCGCGGAAATCATCTTTTAATCCTTCTTCAGGACTAAGAGCTATAACAACGGTACCCATCTCTTTTTGCTGTATCTCCCATGTTTTTGGGAATACTATTGAAAAATGGTATTCATCACTATAAAAACGCCCCTTCTCTTTCCTGGAGCAGGATACCATGACTATACTGATAAGTGCCATGACAATAATTCCTGATGATAGTAAGCGCTTCATAATCTCCACCAGACATAAAATATTAACGCATCATTGCATCATCGTTGCTTCTTTCGTTCATCAAGTAAATGCTTTATTTCATCAAAACGTTCACGGGTAATGGGGAACATCCAGACAAAACACACCGAAATTAAAAAGCATACGCCCGGTGCAAAAGCCATCATGTATCGTATGGCACCAATTGCCGACTGTGGCTGTGCCAGGGTGCTGTTTTCTACATAGCCAAAATATGCCAGCATAGCTGAAGCTCCCGCAATTGCCGCTGCGGATGCAACCTTATACAAAAATGTTGTAATCCCATAAAAAGCTCCTTCGCGACGGATGCCACTGGAATATTCATCATATTCAATGACATCAGGTATCATAGAAAAAGGAATAATCTGCGATGCAGAAATGCCAATACCTGCCAGTACACCAATGATGATTACAAACTGCAGATTGTTTACCGTAGCTATCAAACATAATAATAATGAAAGTGTAAAATAAATAGCAGCAATCATATAGGCTTTGCGTTTATCAAGCTTATCCGAAACAAAAATCCACAATGGAGCTGAAAGTACCGCTACAATCAAAGGAATACCCATAACCACAAACGTCATATCTTCAGAAATAAGAATTACATCTTTTAAAAAGAAGATGAAAAGCGCCTGAATAAGATCAAAACCAATCATGTTGAATAAAAACATCCCGAGTATTATTCTGAATTCACGAAGGCTCAATACAGCTTTAAATGTTTTGATAAGTCCATCATGCACCACTGCATCAGAGTGAACCCGCTCTCTGGTTCCCAAAAACATAATGAAAATTAAAATTATGGTAATAATACCAAAAGTAACTCCCATAATAGGATAGCTGGTTGCATAATGCTCCTTACCTTTGAAGACAACATCAACGATAAACGACACACCTACAGCGGCAACCAGATTACCAACAAATGAAAGTGACATGCGATAGCCGGATATACTTGTCCGTTCATCATAGTTTTGCGATAGCTCCGGCATCAGTGCATTGTAAGGAACAGCAACAACGGTGAAAGCGGTATTAAACAGTATGGTAATAGCAGTATAATATCCAAACAATAGTAGTTGATTGCTGGATGGAACAATCCATATTAACATGAACATGAGTCCAAACGGAATACACCCAAACAAAAAATACACACGTCGTCTGCCAAATCTTGATTTTGTCCTGTCAGATATCATCCCCATAATAGGGTCGGTGATAGCATCCCACGCCCGAGCAATTAAAAAGATCAAACCTGCCCACTGTGCAGGAATTCCAGCAACATTAACCAGAAAATATAAAAGATAAAAACCAATTGTTGTATAGGCAATATTGATGGCTAAATCACCCAATCCATAAGCAATTTTTCCCATGGTGGGAACTACATATCCTTCTTTCATGGCTTACCATCCAAAAATTGATAACAATAATGATTGTAACAAAAATATATTGAGGGAATTAGATAATATCTATAGCCAAAATGCAAGGAAATTTATGATAATAGTATAAATTATTAATGCTTTTTATAGGATTGAATAATAAACTATTTATTTTTGATCATAGTTATTAAACTATATGTATCAAAATAAACTTCATTCCTGGTAATTTTACCATTTTTAACTTCAACAATATCTACACCATATTCAACTATTTCTTTTATCCGCACTGGTATTACCGCTTTCCATTTTAAAACAAAACCTCTCTCAGTGGGTATAACTTCTTCAGCAGACCATTTCCAATCAGGATTATTGTTCAATAGCTTTGTAAAATAAGGTAATATTGTTTCATGCCCTTTGAATCCCTGTTTTGCAGTTGGGTCACAATAAAATGCATCATCAGAATAAAAAGTTATTAATATTTTTGGTTGATTCCCTGTCCATGAATTCAGCCAATTTTCACAAAATTTTGAAGCTTCATCTACGTGCATTTGCCCCTCCAATTAAAATACGTTAAGAAATATAGCAACCATGCTGATCTAACATTTAGTAAACCTATTTCCATGCTACAATACTTATGCTTTTAATTACATCACTATAATTCTTCAAATTTGATACTTGAACATCATCTATTTTTAATTCTTTATTATCAAAAATAGTGTTGTAAGCACGTTCGTTGATAATGGTAACATTTTTAAATCCAGCATTATATATCGATGAGATATAATACTCCTTTTGAACGGCACCAGCAATACATCCCGCATATGCTAATTCTGAGTTTTCAATCTCTTCCGGTAATGTTCCATTTAATACAATATCCGATATTGCCATTCTGCCACCACTTTTTAACACACGGTATGCTTCGTTAAACACCTGCTCTTTATTTGATGCTAAATTGATTACACAATTGGATATAACGATATCAACAGTATTATCCTCAACCGGTATATGCTCAATATCTCCCAATATAAATTCTACATTATGAAAATTAAGTTTTTTTGCATTTTCCTTTGCTAATTGGATCATCTCAGGTGTCATATCAATACCAATGACTTTACCACTGTTGCCTGCTTTCTTTGCTGCTATGAAACAATCAATGCCAGCACCGCTTCCTAAATCAAGAACAATCTCACCGGCTTTCAGTGAAGATAAAGCGGTTGGATTACCACATCCAAGCCCTAAATTGGCATCATCAAGTTTAGCAAGTTCATCAGCAGAATACCCGGCATTTTTAGCAACATCAGCAGATGAACAACAACTACCGGTAACACAACATGAAGTTTTAGATAATGCAATCTTCCCATAATTTTGCTTAACAATGTTTTTTATTTTTGCAGGTGAATCCACAGTAAGCCTCCTTTTTAATTAACCATTACCTGTACATATATTCAATTACTTGAATAACGGTGCAATCTGTTCAGCAACAATGGAGTTTAATGCATCCGCTTTTATGAATGCAATACAACATAACGATGAGTCTTTTTGTAAACTTGCGATGACAAATTTATCCCCTGCTCTGACCCCAACTTTATCACGCAACTCTTTAGGAAGAACTATCTGTCCACGTTCATCAACTGAAACAACCGCCTCAATAGAACAGCATGTTGAATCGAAGCATTGCAATGTGTCCATAGCTGTAATCTCCTAATATTCTGATTTTTCTGGTTATTATAATATTTCTGAATAATGTACCCTGTCAAGTTCTTTTCATGTTATTTTTAATTTTATAAAGTGCTACCCTTTTTTATTGTCTATTTCTCAATACTAATTTTTTTATCCACATTCTCCATAAACGTTGCGTTGCAGCGTTAGTTGTATTTTCTTCCATCAATTCACGATATTCAGCACGAACTTTATCAAATATTTTATATTTATCTTCAAAATTTGCAGGTTGTATCAGGAATTATACCTTATTGTTTACTTTAAATTACGAGGCAAAACGTTTTGATCCAATTTATATTTTATTTTTTACAAAAATTCTTTGAACAGAAAAATGTGGGCAAATCATATAACAGGAGCGAGTATGGGTATCTTTGTAAAAATTTATACTATGATTCAGCAATTTTGAACTAATATCTTACCTGCGATAGTAACTATAAACCAAAAAAACAATTGAAACAATTTCATTTTCAAAATCATTTTCTATATCTTTATTTACCACCCTTTCGTTTTTTCGCTTGAAATGTTAGTACATGTCAGAGATAGTGACTGTGTTATCTGACCCACAGGAATGACATCACAGGCCAATATAGATTACGTTCTCATCAAGAATATTGCCAGTGTACGTTACAGCTTTTTTTGAGTGATTCATTTCATGATGATACATTCGACATGCTGGATGCCAGTAGAGGTATCGGTTTTACCAGAAACCTGAAGATGGAGAGATTTCAGGCTACCATTGCGCAGAACGCACAAAGCAAGGTGAATAATTATTATGAGACTCCAGCAAATAGAATCCAAATCACATCTTGCATATGGTGAATACCAGCACAGGTATCTTTTAGCAACGGATATTGTAACAATATGTGTATGTATACTTTTTTCTGCATTTTCATTCTGGAATGCAGGAAAGATGTTTCTATATGTTATGGACGTTCCCATTGACAGGGAGATAGTATATGGGATATATTTCCTGCTGATTCCCATGGGTATTATCGTTTTATGCCGTCTTTTCAATGCACAACGGAACAGGTTTATCATGTTTTTACGGATTTTCTATGTTCAACTTTTATATGCCCTCTTTTTCAGGGAATGTATTATTCTTTCCCAGTTAATGTATAACGGCCTGTCATTTGATGCTATTTTTGCAAACATGGATTTTGCACTATTTGGTTACCAGCCTTCAACAATATTCCATAAAAAGGTTCCCGATAACAGGTTGATAACCGAAATCTTCTTTTTTAGCTATTTTTTTTATTACTTGCTGATAACAACAGGCTGGTGGCTATTGTTTTTTAAAGGAAAATACAAGGAAGCAATACGCAGCCTTACCATTATCACATGTGCTTTTTATGTTATGTACATATTGTATGTATTTTTCCCCGTGAAAGGGCCAAAGTATTTTTTTCCCGAACTGTACCATGTATGGTATAACAGGTTTCATGGATACTTTATTACTGATTTCATGAAATGTATATTTAATAACATGAATATAGGTGGTGCAGCATTTCCTTCATCACATGTAGCAATATCATTTATTTCAATAGTCTTAAATTTCATGTATAATCGCAAGCTTGCATGGGTATACCTGCCGCTTACCATAATGTTGTACCTTTCCACTGTATTCATTTATGCACATTACTTTGTTGATGTTGTTGCCGGTATTGCAACAGGGATTTTCCTGTATCTGGCTATACCTCCCATAATAAAGAAAATTCAACCCTGTATGATCTGGCTTGAAATGAAGCTGGGAAAACTATTTAACATGGAACAGTTTAGATTACCCTGATCATGTCCGCGTTCATCGGTAAACCATGACTCATAGGTTACAGCAATATAGCCGTCTTTTTTTAGAAAGCCATTCCAATAATTCAAGCCTTTTTTAAAACCTATATTAGCAATAGCCGTAACTACTCAGAAACTGTAGGAAAAATCAAGCAGGAAATGATAGAGGAGTAAGA
>DAOLVF010000109.1:0-1187 GCA_035420565.1 Spirochaetota bacterium
GTATGATCGTCAGCCCTAAAAATTATCCTGAAAGAAACTGATTTTTTACCCTGCGGTATAGGCGGTTGATTATATACTGAAATTACCTCAACATTTTTAATATGAGTTGTATCAGCCTTGTATAACATTGTTACCAATGTTGCAGCATATTCTTTTTCATCTGCCAGAATTGAAATATCAAATGGCACATCCGGGAATCGCGGTAATTCTTTAAATATAGTTTCCTGAACCGGTGAGTTCAATAATAAATCAATATCAACATCAAATAATGCCACGCTCCCCTTGATTTCAAATTCATTAATGATCTTAGGATGCAGTTCACATATCAATGCTATTGGACTGTTATCAATTGCTATCTCCAGTGAACGAGCTGGATGAGCGTATGGCGGTAGCTGATTACAAGCAGGATTGATGCTATAATTTGTTCTCTTTGTTTTATGAAATAATCCCATACAACATTCTTTAGCATCATAGAATAAAGGATACAATGGTTTTTTTGCATACACTATACCGGCAACTCGCGTATTTTCCATGGCTAAATCAGGTGAAGTCCTGTCCTGCTTATGATATACTCTGCCCAATTCAAAAATTCTGAAATCATCAAAAAATCGCTGATTGGTAGTAATGTTAAGGATAATATTAGGTATAAGGCTTTCTCTGAGCCTGTCCTGCTCTTTTGATAATGGATTTTTTAATCGCAATCCTGTATCTTCATTCATCTGTAATCTATTTAACAGTGCTTCACCAACAAAAGAATAATTGCTTACCTCGGTCATGTGGTAATCATTGACAAGAATTGATTTAACAGTTCGCTCAAAAGTCCGTTTAATATTTTGTTGAGGTGGAGCACAGGGAACTAATGGTGCCTGTTGAGGTATGTTATCATAACCGTATATCCTGCCTATCTCTTCAACAATATCATCAGGGATTGAAACATCTTTTGTTGCCCGGTAGCTGGGGACATCAATGGTAAGATTATTATCCTGTTTATTAACTTTGAAATCAAGCGATGTTAGAATAGAAACTATAGTGTCATCATCAATAGCATGACCAAGTTTTCGGCGTATAAAATCAGTAGTTGTTGTTATGCTTATGGGTTTTGCCTTAACCGGATAAGCATCAACAATGTGTGTTGTTGCTTCAGCTTCAGGTAAAAGCATTTTGATAAGTTCATAACAACGGAGGAT
>DAOLVF010000109.1:1287-6226 GCA_035420565.1 Spirochaetota bacterium
TCAAATGCATGCATTGGTTCGCCTAATTCTGCCATGACATAATTGGTAACATCAACGATGTTGTTGATGGGACGCATACCAATTGCTTCAACACGTGCTTTTAACCAGTCAGGTGATTCTTTTATAGTAATATTATCGACAACCAATCCACAATAGCGAGGGGCTCCCTCGGGATTGATAATAGTTACAACAAGCGAATTGGTAGCTTTACATTCCTTTGCTACATCATACTTAACAGGATACTTAAATGAACGTTTAAATAGTGCAGCAATCTCACGGGCAAATCCGGTATGGCTCCATAAATCCGGACGATGCGTTATAGATTTATTATCAATTTCAAGACGCACATCAATCTTATGGGGAAATAGACTGGCTAAACTTACGCCAATAGGTGTGTCGGGCGGAAAAATCATTATACCTGAATGATCGTCCGATAAGCCAAGCTCACGTTCAGAGCATAACATCCCTTCGGATTCTACACCGCGCAATCTGGTTTTTGTTATGGTGATTGTATCGGAAAACTTTGTTCCTGCTGGTGCTAATGCAACAATATCGCCTGCTTTATGATTTGGTGCACCGCACACAACCTGTATAACATTGCTGCCGGTATCAACTTTACAAACGGTTAGTTTATCGGCATTGGGATGTTTTGATACTTCCAGAATTTTGGCGGTATAAATAGTGTTTAAAAGTTGATTCACATGTTCAATAGAATCTATTTCAGCAGTAGACATTGTTAAACGATTAGCTATTTCGCTAACAGGAATATCCTTTATATCAACCATGTCCTGAATAATGTTAAGTGAAATCCACATAGTAACGACTCCGTACAATTATAAAATTATATCATTAAAATTGATAGAGGAAACGTATATCGCCACTTAAAAAGTGACGTATATCATTAATGCCATACCGCATCATAACAAGACGGTTTAAGCCCAACCCAAAGGCAAATCCCGACCATTTATCAGGATCAATTTTACCATAGCGCAGAACATTGGGTTGAACAAGTCCGCAGGGTAAAAGCTCAAGCCATCCTGAATATTTGCATACACTGCAACCCTTGCCGCCGCAAATAAGACACTGTATATCAAGTTCAAAACCCGGTTCAACAAAAGGGAAATAACCGGGGCGCAACCGTATGGTAATATCACGTTTAAATATTTCTTTGAGCAATGTTTTCATGAAGTATATTAAATGAGCCACAGAAATATCTTTATCAATCATCATGCCTTCAACCTGGTAAAATGTGTTTTCGTGTGATGCATCGATGCTTTCATACCTGAAAACGCGTCCAGGCCCTATAACTCTGAATGGCGGTTTAAGGCGTTCCATCCCTCGTATTTGGATAGCCGATGTATGCGTTCGCAGTAAATTACCATCTTCCGTCCAGAATGTGTCTTGCATATCACGGGCTGGATGATAGGGCGGAATATTCAAAGCTTCAAAGTTATAGTAATCGGTTTCCACCTCCGGACCATCAAGAATTTCAAAACCCATTGAGGTAAAGATATCTTCAATTTCATATTGTATCTGTGATATAGGATGCAAGTGCCCGCGCTGATATTCCTGTAATAAACCTGGTTTTGTCAGCGTTACATCAAGCCAGTCTTCCATGATGAGTTTATTAATGTGTTGTTGCGTTAGTTGTGTTTTACGTTTTTCCAGAGCTTCTTCAATGCTATCTTTTAATTCATTTGAAAGTTTTCCTGTTTCAATCCGCTCTTCCTGTGGTAGTGTACCCAGCGAACGCAAAATCTGTGTCAATTCGCCTTTGCGTCCCAATACCTTAACGCGTATTTGTTCCAGCTCATCTATCGAGACAGCTTTTTCAATGGTAGCAATGGTTTGTTTATACAGGTTTTCCAGTTGTTGTTTCATATATATCACCTGACACATAAATAATAATGGGCACCTGAAGATTTCATTGTGACTACTATGAGCATGCAGTGGTGTTAGATTCGCCTGCTCCATTAATATTACAATAAAAAAACAATTTTCAACAATGCCCGGAAAACAAAATACATAACGAGTAACTATCGCCAAAAAAATGAGTATGGGTGATAGTTACTGTCAAAATAAATTTTAGAAGTGTATTACAAATCAACTGTTTATAAAAAGTCAACAACATTACCTGTAAATTTTAGATAAATAGGGGATATGATTGAAAGTTAATGGCGCACCAAACGAAATCCAGCCGCCTATTATCCAGTAGCGAATAAAATCTGCATATGCCACAGAAGGTAAAATGACCTTGATGCCCTCTTTTAAAAGAAGCAATACGGTTATCCCAATGAAATAGTTAACCAGTGCAGGCACAAGTTTAAATGATGGTTCGCCAAAACGATTTTTAGTGACAATTAAGCCGATAGAAAATCCTGAAAAAACACCGAGCGATTTAACCGTTGCGTCATCGGGGAATGCAATGGCTACTGCAACAGGCATCATGACAAAAATAATAATGGCAGATAGTAATTGTAGATTCCACAATCTGTCAAAATAGGGGATAAGCAGCACGGCGCATGTAAACACCATGCAGCCGATGATGATACCACCCGCTACATCGCCAAAAAAATGAACCCCAAGGTAAAGCCGTGAATACGAAATTGCAACTATCATGAAAACTGCAAAGATGGAAAATAACCTGCGCCTGATTGTATATGCCAGCAAACCCCAGAAAACCACTGCGTTTTGTGCATGTCCGCTTGGAAATCCAGGACTTGATGGAGGGCAGTATACATTGTTAAGCTGGGCAATACCTTCGGCTAAGTTCAAAGGATTTGGCCGCGGCTTATTAAAAGCAAATTTAATAATATCGTTAAAAACAGTGGAAAACAAAAATGACAATCCAACTATTGTAGCAAGCCGTTTGTTGACACACCAGAAAAGAAACGGTATTAACAGGATGTAAAATATCTCATCGCCGCAATGGGTAAAGGCAACCATTAAAAAATCAAGCCATCTGCCAGCATAGATATGAATCTGATTGAGCGTATGTTCGCTGAATAAAAGCTGATTGCTGAAAAACATAACATCCTCCTGTTATATAGTTTCTAATGCATGTTTTGCTGCGCCAATGGCTGCTGTATAATCTCCATGTTTGGTAATCATATAGCGTATGTTTTCCTTCATCCCTTCAAGGGAAAGCTTTTGAACCTGATGAATAATGTGCGGAAGAAAGTACTGACTGGCGCTGGATAATCCTCCGCCCAGTATCACTGCTTCAGGATTAAATATATTTACCAGATCAGCAATGCCAATTCCCAAATATGTTCCAATGAGATTAAAAACATACAGAGCAAGCGGATCACCTTTTTTTGCTTCATCATAGACATGGCGTGCGGTCATCGCATGTGGTGATATGGTATTGAGTGAAGAATCAGGATAGAATGTACAATGACTCTTAACAAAATGAACAACCGCTGTTGCCGAGCCGTAACATTCCAGACATCCCTTTCTGCCGCATTTGCATTGCAGGCCGTTATAATCAATAGTTATGTGTCCAAATTCCATAGCGCTCCCGTTATTGCCGGTATAGGGCATACCATTGATAACAGCACCGCCCCCTATGCCGGTGCCAAGGGTAAGCATAATCCAGTTTTTATAATTTTTGCCGTTGCCAAGCCATAGCTCGCCAACTACTGCAGCATTGGCATCATTTTCAAGGAACACTGTATAACCGGTAAGCTTTTCCACACGCTGTACAATTGGATAGTGCTTCCATGCAGGAATATTTGGGCTGGTGATTACCATACCGTTTTGTTTATCAATAGCACCGGCAGAACCAATGCCTACAGCATCAACCTCGTTTTTATTTTTGTGCGATAGTTCCAGTAATGTTTTGATACAGTTACCAATATTATTTTCAGTGGCATCAATACCTGCTCCTGTTATGACTGATGTTTTTGCCAGTATAGTGCCATCATTGTTGATGATGACGCCTTTGATATTTGTTCCGCCAATGTCCAGTCCAATAATCATGAAAAAATTCCTGCATTACTATTTATTGAAAGATAGCCATATAATGATTGCAACCAGCAGGTAATCAATAATTTTTTATTATTCATGGCAATAACCATTGAAAATTTATTTCATTACCTGTCATTTATAATAACCTTAGTTTGTATGGTGTTTACATGCTTCCATGGTATGGTGATAATAGTATGATACTTTTCACTATCAGGTTCATCAAAACATTTTTTTTCTGTTGATTGAATAATAACAGCATCGTTGGTTACGCATACAAAAAAATAGTGGCACAGTGTGTTATGGTTTATAGTAATACCGCATACTGCATGTGAAGGTGCAAAGGGTGGAGGGGTTGTATAAGTGGCATACATAGTTCCATATACTGTTGCAATAAAATAACGACTGGTGTTGTCATTGTGCAGCAAAAGTACCAATTCCACAAAAGGCAACAAATTGCTATGTTTTTGCGAGCATTCTAAAACAATAGTGGTTATGTTAAAATCAGGCGATTGCGGTTGTGATGGGATGAGTGACTTCTGAACAGGTTTACTGCAACAGTATAACGATACAAATAAAAATAATGCTATTAATATAGTAATCTTACAATTTTTCACATATACAGCTATTAAATAAAACAAAGTATCAAATTCCTTATTATGCATGGTGTACTATTAAAGAGCATATTTTTATGTATTGTCAACCGTTTTCATGAATATTTGTTAAAACTAATGGCAAAAGGAGAGATATAATTTTTTATGTTGACAAAAGTACAGTATTTTCAGTAATGTAAACGTGATAGAGCTACAATATAATAATTACATTAAAATAATGTAAAACAATTAAGAAGGGATGTGATTACAATATGCCAGTACCTTTAGAAGTTGAGGTAGGAGATGGCGATCTTGAGCGTGCATTTAAAAATCTGAAAAAACGAATGGCATTTGAAGGGATTTTTAAAGAGCTTAAACGC
>DAOLVF010000110.1:0-6099 GCA_035420565.1 Spirochaetota bacterium
CAGGGAACTGCTACGTTAGCGTATACTGCACGCGAAATTATCAATCATGAAGCTGACGGCAATCCACATTTATTAAAGGTATTATCCTGTCGCTTCACAGGCATGATGACACCGCCGGGAAATATTACCATAGCCCTGTATTCAAAAAAGCAGGTAAATCAAAACCGTCATCTTTTTTTTGAAGTTCATGACGATACTGGACAGCTTCTTGCCAGGGGAAATGCTCATCTATCATACTGATTGCACAATCTCCATGAAAAATTGTAAATCTATCATCATTACAAAATTCTATTACCTTTCTACAAAATCTTCACAATACTATGGGCGATAGTTACTTATTATTGGCAGTGCATTCTTGCTATAGCATACACTGATTAAGGGTTACTATCGCCAAAAAATACAATTTTTTTAAATTGATAAATTATTATTGACAATATTATAAATATTTACTTATAGTAAATATTATTAATGGCAATAGTTGTTTTATTTATGAATCTTTACTAATGAGAAACTAATAATGGATCTTGGTTCGGTGTTAAAAATAAAACGAAAAGAAAAAAAGATGACCTTAAAGACAGTGGCATCACGCGCCGGCATCTCTGAAGGTTTTTTAAGCCAGATAGAAAATAATGTAAATTCTCCATCCGTGGATACGCTTATAAATATTTGTTCATCAATTGGTTGTGATGCTGGTGAAGTAATTCAGCAGGCTCAAAATCAGAAAAAAATTTCCATCATACGGAAAAAGGATCTCACAGAGATAGATATACCACACGTTGGATTTGCAACATTACGTTTTTTTTCACCCGAATCACGTAGAACAATAGACAGTGCAATACTGATGGTAGAACCAGGAAAAAGTATTCCTGCTCGTAAAGGTATACGCAATAGCCAGGAGGTGCTTTGTGTTTTAAAAGGTTCGCTTGAATTAACCTACCAGAATCAGGTGTTTGTGCTCTATCAAGGCGATGCCGCACATTTTATAACTCAACCTGAGCAGCAACATATTACCAATAATTCAAAGATGATTGCGGTTGCTCTCTGGGTGGGGACTATTTAGTTTATAATGGCCTATGACTACGGATAGCTATATGCTATCAGCAAGGTACAATGCATATTTTTATGGTGCATATACATTAAAATAATAGAGAGAGGTTTAGCCTATGATTACATTTACACAACAACAATCAAAAATTCCAAAGCTTATGCGCCCTGTTTATATAGTTACAGCTGGTGTATCAAAGTTTGACAGGGCATTCCCTGACAAACGCACCGAGGAGCTCTGTATTGATGCATTCACAATGGCATCAGATATGCTGGATATGGAGCCTGCAGAGCTTAAAGGGTATATTCACACCTGCTATTACGGACATTTTGCTGACCATTTTGGCGATCAACTGTTAGGCGAAGCGGTTATCCATGACCGCTTAGGGCTTGATCCACTGGGTAATATTGGTGTAAAAACCGGTGGGGCAACCGGTGGCTCCACTTTGTGGGAAGCTGTTAAAGCTGTTGCTTCAGGTTATTCTGACTGCACACTGGCAATGGGGTGGGAACGTATGGACGAGGTCCCAACTGATGAAGGTAATTTTTTAATCTCCTGTGCAGCAGATAAAGACTGGGAATCACCTTTAGGACATATATATACAGGATACTATGCGGTAATGGCACAAAAATACTGGCAGGTATTTGGCAAAGAGGAAGATTCTTTCAGAAGAACAATGGCAGAAATTTCAGTAAAACATCACAATTATGCACGATTTAATCCCTATGCACAGGGACCAATGAAGATAACGATTGATGATGTATTAAAGTCACCGGTGGTTGCCTATCCACTGCGGGCACTTGATGCATGTTTAATGAGTGTTGGAGCAGCCTGTGCAATTATATGTGATGAAGAAACAGCAATAAAACTTACACAAAAATCAAAAAACAAACCATTGCGAATATGGGTAGCAGCCGGTTCGCATACCTTACGACCTGCTGACCGGCGAGACATGGAAATACCGCTGTTGCCAAATGAAACGAAAGAACAATATAAGGATTTTGGCAAACGTTTCCCCGGCGGCGAACGATACCCTGGCTTCACAGGATTTTTAGCAGCACGGATGGCAGCATGGTATGGCTATCGTATGACCGGCATTACCAATCCAATGGAAGACCTTGATGTTGTAGAATTGCATGACGCTTTTACCATAAGCGATATTCAGACGTATGAAGACATAGGGTTACGACCATATGGTTATGGAAGAGATTATGTTGAATCGGGGGATTGCTATCATATTAATCCAAAGACTGGCAAACCAGGTCGGCTGCCATCAAATTTATCAGGAGGGCTTATAGGCTGCATGCATGCCGTTGGTGCAACCGGAATCATGCAGGTATTTGAAATTGCATGCCATTTATGGAACAGATGGGCCGAGATGCATGGCGATGAAAAGTACTGGAAACGTTGCAAACGCACCAAACCTGATGATTGGACCAACTTACAGGTAAAGGATGCAAAACGAGCAATGGCAATAAGTCATGCCGGAGTAGGTTCGCATGTGACAGCAACAATTTTGATGGATGCTGATAGCTTATTAAAAAAGGATGCATAAGGAGGTAATACAATGAGTATGTTTGGACAGGTCTACGTAAAAAATAACCAATATAAATTGAAGGGTGACTTTCATGAATTAACACCTAATATACCAATTCGCAATGCTGATGAAGGCTGGAGGTTAATGGGGGTAACCAATCCCCGTGACATGACATATATACACGCCTATGGTGGCGAAGCGATATTTTTTGAATCACTTGCAAAAGGCAAACTGGTATCCTCCAGATGTGATAATCCAAAATGCAAATATAAAGGAAGCATATGGATGCCATTTAGAATCTATTGTCCTGATTGTCTGCGCCCAATGGCAGTATTTGATATGACCGATTTAGCAAAAAAAACAGCTCGTATCCATACATTTATGGTATGCGAACGTTCTGGCGCATTTAACATTCTTGATAAACCCATAAAATTTATAAATATTGAATTTGATGGTGTTGTTACTATATTGATGAGCTATCTGTTGGTTGGTGAACCAAAAATTGGGATGCGGGTAGTGCCAATTTTTAAAAAAGTTGATCCAACATACACTATACTTGATCTTTCATGGGTGCCTGAAGGCACAAAGGAGGAGCAATTACCAATTGGATTTTCATTTTAGCATTCATACATTTTTTGATAAAACAAAATAAAGATTTTTAAAAAAGAGGTTTGCCATGTATGATTTTGGCTTAACAGAGGAGCAAAAACTTCTCCGCCAGAATATCAGAGATTTTGCCGAAAGGGAGATTTTTCCTGTAGCACAGGAACTGGATGAAACCGAAACCTTTTCTGTAGAATTAACCAGGAAGATGGGCGCCATGGGGCTTTTTGGTATTGTAGTTTCGCAAAATTATGGTGGTGCCGGAATGGATTATCTATCCTATGTTATAGCGGTTGAAGAAATAGCACGTATTGATGGTTCACAGGCAGCAACAGTGGCAGCAGCAAATTCTTTAGGAATTGGACCAATTTATTATTTTGGCAGTGAAAAACAAAAGCATGAATGGCTGCCAAAATTATGTTCCGGAAAGATACTTGCTTCATTTGGACTTACCGAGCCAGGGGCTGGATCTGATGCAAGTGCCAGCAAGACAAATGCCCGTTTAGAAAATGGCGAGTGGGTCATTAATGGAAGTAAAATCTTTATCACCAATTCCACATCTTCTATGGCAGGTGTCTGTACGGTACAGGCTATAACCGGTAAACGTACCGATGGCAAAAAAGAACTATCGTGTATCCTTGTGCCAAATGGCACATCCGGATTTACTGCAGTAAAAATGACGCGTAAAATGATGTGGCGTGCTTCTGATACCGGAGAACTCTTTTTTGACGACTGTCGGGTACCAGAAGAAAATTTGTTAGGTCAGCGCGGTGAAGGATTCCATCAAATGCTTTCTACCCTGGATAATGGCAGGCTTTCCATTGCAGCAATGGGTTTAGGAGGTGCACAGGGTGCATATGAACTGGCGCTGAAATATGCAAAACAGCGAAAACAATTTGGGCAGCCAATTTCTACATTTCAGGCAATAGCCTTTAAATTAGCAAAAATGGCAACAGAAGTTGAGGCAGCGCGAAATTTGCTCTATAAAGCCTGCCGTTTAAAAGATGCAGGTATGCCTTTTTCAAAACATGCTGCAATGGCAAAATTATATTGTTCGGAAGTCATGGGACATGTAGTTGATGAAGCAGTGCAAATCCATGGCGGATATGGGCTTATGAAAGAATATAATGTTGAACGCTTTTACAGGGATTACAAGCTATTGACAATAGGTGAAGGAACCTCAGAAATTCAAAAGATTGTTATATCACGTCAGATAGGGTGTTATGAGTAAATAATCATTTTTCAATGAATTTACCTTAAAAAATCATGGTAACAAGGCATAGTTTTGTTATACAGTAAATGTCTACAATATACCCTTTTACACTTTATAAATATGGGAAAGATGCCCATAGTGTTTTCATCTCATGATGCAGCAAAATCACGGTTATCAATACTATATACTTTTTAAAGAAGGAAATGGCGCAATGACCATTTTTGCTTATTGACAAAAAATATAGTTAGCCACCCAATAGTTACTATAATAAAATTGTTGCCAATTATATGAATATATGATACTTTTGCATAATAATGAGTAATTAAATTTTTATTATGAAACAAAAATCAGCACCACATAATTATGCTGTCTTTGTAGCTCGCCAGCCTATTTTTAACAGGCACAAAGAGTTATATGGATATGAAATATTATTTCGTAATGGTTTTGAAAATTTTTACAATTCACTTGATCCAGACGCATCAACATCCAGAACACTCATCAATAGTTTTCTGGTTATTGGTACCGATTCATTGACAGGCGGTAAAAGAGCTTTTATAAATTTTACCGAAGCAACGTTAAAAACCAGCATAGCATCTTTTTTCCCAAAGGAAGTTTTAACCGTAGAAATCCTTGAAACAGTCTCCATAACACCGGAGATCATTAGCATTACAAAAAAATTGAAGAGCATGGGTTATAAAATCGCACTGGATGATTTTGTACTTTCTGATGAATACAGAGAATTACTGCCATACGCCGATATAATAAAAATTGATTTTTTAAACACAACAACATTTGAACGCTTACAAATACTTAATGAGGTTTCGCGTTTTAATACCAGGCTTTTAGCCGAAAAAATTGAAACGTATGAAGATTTTCACGAAGCGCTATCCATGGGATATTCGTATTTTCAGGGATTTTTCTTCAGTAAACCTGAGATAATTGAATCAAAAGATATTCCCATTTATAAGCTCAACTATTGGGAAATTTTACAACAAATTCACAAAGAGGATGTTGATTTTGGTAAATTGGAAGATATCATCAAACGAGATGTATCGCTAAGCTTTAAACTTTTAAAATTTATCAATTCGGCAGCTTTTGGATTTGCAAGTGAGATAGCTTCTATTAAACATGCACTGGCATTACTGGGCATCCGTGAATTTAAAAACTGGCTTTCATTTATTGTACTCCATAGCATAGCGCAGGATAAACCACAGGAACTTATTGTTACGTCGTTAATACGTGCAAAATTTGCTGAACTATTAGCTTCATCATCGCAATTTTCCACACATACATCTGAATGTTTTTTAATGGGGTTGTTTTCGCTTGTTGATGCGTTTTTTGACAAAAGCAAAAAAGAAATATTAATGCAATTGCCGTTAACCGGCGATATAAAAAATGCAATCATGGATATGGAAAGCCCTTATTCAGGTATTTATAAATTCATCACTGCATATGAAAAAGGCGATTGGGAAATAGTAAATAAACTTTCCAAACAGCTCCAATTCCCTCCTGAGCAGATTACGCAATCATATCGCAAAGCCATAGAATGGGCTAACGCATTTTTCATGCATTAATACATTGCTATACTGTTATAATTCTTTTTTTCTTGTAATGAATAATTATGCATCCTGTCATTGTAAAGCAATAGCGCCTATGATGAGTGAAGTCAAAGTGAAGGATCTCATTTAATTATTTGCATTC